>CALKRK010000143.1 GCA_937989675.1 uncultured Arenicella sp.
GGCGATTCGGTCAACGAAGGTGACGTTATTCTAACTATCGAAACCACGGCTGCGAGCGCCGATACTCAGAGCGCGCCCAAGCCCGCAGCAAAAACATCGAAAGCGGCGGCTCCTAAGGCAACGCAAGCACCGTCAACAGCCACTGATAATCACGCGTCATTAGTCGTCATTGGTTCTGGGCCAGGTGGTTATACAGCCGCTTTTCGTGCGGCTGACCTAGGCTTAAACGTTACCCTAATTGAAAAATACGACGCGCTGGGGGGCGTATGTTTGAATGTCGGCTGTATCCCTTCGAAAGCCCTACTCCATTCGGCAGCCGTAATTTCAGAAGCACGCGAAATGGAGAAACATGGCGTCACTTTTGGCAAACCCAGCATTGATGTTGACAAGTTACGCAGCTTTAAAGAGTCCGTGATCGGAAAACTAACCGGCGGGCTTGCAGGCATGGCAAAAGCACGCAAGGTTAATGTGGTTCAAGGCTATGCAAAGTTCACCTCAAGCAACACCTTAAGCATTGAAGGCGAAAATGGCACCTCGAGCTTGTCGTTTGACAAAGCTATTATTGCAGCTGGGTCACGCGTTACGATTTTTCCGATGTTTGAAACCGACGATCCGCGCGTCATAGACTCTACCGGTGCGCTGGAATTGCTAGAAATACCAAAATCGATGCTTATCGTAGGCGGGGGCATTATTGGCCTCGAGATGGCGACGGTCTACAGTGAACTTGGCACCGATGTGTCGATTGTCGAGTTCATGCCACAAATCATACCGGGTGCCGATAAAGACTTGGTCGCTCCACTGCAAAAACGCTTAAAGGGCTTGGTTAAGGAAATCATGACCAAAACCAAAGTAGAGAGCATTGAGCCTCAAGATGAGGGCATCAAAGTAAACTTTGCAGCCGCGGATGGCGACGGTGGCCCAGAGGCGCAAGTTTTCGACTATGTGCTAGTTGCCACAGGTCGACGCCCTAATGGAGACCTAATCGATGCCGACAAAGCCGGTGTGGCAGTCGACGAACGTGGTTTTATCGCAGTCGATAATCAAATGAGAACCAACGTCGAGCACATCTTTGCAATTGGCGATATTGTCGGCCAACCGATGCTTGCCCATAAAGCTACTCATGAAGCGAAGGTCGCCGCAGAGGTTTGCGCAGGGCAAAAAAGCGGCTTTGAAGCGAGTGTAATACCATCAGTTGCTTATACTGACCCAGAAATCGCCTGGGTTGGTCTTACTGAAACCGAGGCCAAAGCTAAAAAAATAGAGTACGAGACTGGCGTATTTCCTTGGGCCGCGTCTGGCCGTGCGATTGGCAATGACCGAACCGAAGGCAAGACTAAGTTGCTATTCGACCCTAAAACTCATCGAGTGTTAGGCGGTGGAATTGTTGGGCCGAGCGCCGGAGACCTTATCGCAGAGGTAGCACTGGCGATTGAGATGGGCGCTGACGCCACAGATATAGGGCTAACTATTCACCCTCACCCAACCCTATCAGAAACCGTCGCGATGGCGGCCGAAGTCTACGAAGGCACCATCACCGACTTATACATACCTAAGAAAACGTAAGCCTCGTTCAAATAGACAAATCACGCCGATAATCACCCATGAGCGGAATATCACCTAAAATAGGCCCGATTTCCGCTCTTTCTCTATGGCTTGAGCATAGCCATGTCTGGTAAATTATTGTTAATTGATGTCGAAGAACAAGACAATAAGGGCTGTCCGTAGGGGGTTAGTCGGCGATTAGGGTTCGCTGCTAACATGCACAGGAAACGTGCCGGGGGCAGGATAAGGTAGTAGATTGCAAATATAACGACATCTTTAATCGGTTGGAATGACGTGCGCGCACGTTGTTCGTGTAGAGCGTTAAGGGCGCTGGGATTAAGGAGTTAGAAATGGGTAAGTTAGTTAGCCTCGAAGAGGTCAATGCATCAGTTTTACCAGCGCGAGTGCTGGTACTGCTGTCAAAATATGCGCAATCAATGCGCAAACACACAGGATTAGTAATCAAAATCAGTTCAATGAACGTGTTCAGACATGTGCACAACACACATAAGCTAACGCAGCACGCCGCTGTGAGAAAACTTTACAGGGAACTGCTTGATGAGGTTGGCACGCATGTTGCCGCTGGCACGATGCATACAAATTATGATCGCCAATTACTTAAAAAGCGACAATCGCAACAGCGAACACGAACTCAGCACACTGGTGAAATTTTGGTACCACGAAAATCCTTTGGTCAAGGAGTAAAAGCAGAAGGCTCGCTTTCTATGCAAGCCGACTAAGTATACTAGACTGGTCTAGCCAAGCGGGCTAGACTTTGCAGTGCTGTGTATTCGGTTCTGATCTACTAATAAGGGGAATGAGGGGTATTGCGCACCAAGGAAAGAGTGATCAAAAAAACATACTCTTAGTATCAAATCAGCCAAGCTAAATTAATGGAAATGTCCGTTCGCTGGAATCAACTCTAAAAACTCTTCTTCGGACATTAAATAGTCATCACTATTAGCCGCCTCAGGGGCACTGTCGAACATGATACGGTTTGCCGATCGGGCTAGCTTAGCAAACCAAGGATACCCAGCTTCCGACATAATTTTGATGATTAACTCGTGTGAATCATTATTCTTTGTCGCACGATACAACTTCAACAGGTTGTTTCTTAAAACGGTTCCATCACCGATCAAAAATTGAGTATTAGAAGGTGTTTCTAACTCGCTCAAATCGAAGAGCAAATCCGTAATTGTGCTTGTGAGTTTCATAGAGTCCCCAAAATCATCTAAATTGGACATTTGACATTTAATTAGCTTTAAAATCGCTAGAAAATGCTCGTTGCCAATACATTAACTGACAACCTGTTCGCTATTTATATCAAATTTGTATGATAAATCGAGCTTATTGAGACCGAATCATGTTAAGAATTGTTACACCAAGGTTTAATAAAATATTATGCGGCATTCGAACGCTGTACAGCAGAATATTAAGCATTTTCAGCATCTACTCTGACGACAAAAAAGCGTTATCGCTTCTGCTACCGCACTTACTGACTCCTCCATTGGAATATGCCCAACATCTGGCAACATCACCACCTTCGAATGTTGGAGTTCAGCTTCAAATGTTTTCGACATTTGGCGGGGCAATAAGCTGTCGTCTTCACCCCAAATCAGCAGAGTTGGTGTAGCTATATTCTTTAATAGCTGCCATTCCTTCTCGTTCCTTGATGTTCTAGCCAGATCTATCATCGCCTGCCTATTGCCCTCCATCCGCAATAGCTCCCAGTAACGATCAATCATGGAATCATTAACAACCTTGGTGTTAGTCATTGTTTGCTTTAACGATTTTTCGATAATGAAACGAGGTGTTACTCGCTTCATTATTGCCTGACCAAACGCGGAGCCAAGCAGCTTAAAACCAATATTTGACTTAGCTTTACCCAAACGCGGAGCGCCAGACGGTGCTAGTAAAATGAGAGTGTTAACACGTTTAGGTTGGTTTAATGCCGCATGCCAAGCCACACGCCCTCCTAATGAATTTCCAACCAAGCTTGCTGTATCTATTTTGAGGTGCTCCATCACCAACCAAATCGTATCAACCATCGCTGAGACAGAATAGTCTCGCCCCTGCATAGCGCCAGTCAGGCCGTGCCCAGGCAAGTCTAGTGACACCAAACGATAACGATCTGCTAAGCGAGCAATCAGGGGCTCCCAAGTATGCAATGACGCGCTGGTGCCATGTACCAAAAGCAAAACAGGTAGGTCTTTTACTCCCTGATCGCGAAAGTGAATTTGATCACCATTGCCTAATTCAATGAACTGCGATTGGGGCGTCGCGTACTTTAGTCTCATCTCCGTCTTGGACGTATCCGGCGTCCAAAGTACGGCGAGGCCGACCAACAATAATGCAAATAGGCAAAATAAACTTCGTCTTAGTATTTTCATGCCTTTAACTGTGGCTCAATTTCAGAATAATATCGACCTCTTTTAAACAACAAATTCGCCAGCCAATTGCCCCTTTTGCTGCCTAAGGCATGCTATATTTCGGCAATTAAACAGATCACATTAGCGCAGTCGGTAATGCTGCGTTTTGAGCGCACTTGTTCGCTGAGCGCGCTCTATCATTCATAAAGCTATGTCTAATCAATTCAAGCTGTTAGAGTTAAATGCTCAATTAGAGCTTAAAAACGGTATCTATCAAGACGGTGGGGAAATTTTCCGCGACTCTGCGCTGTCTAACTACATTCAGATCGCCGTTGCCGACACCTTTGAAAACGTTAATGACAAATCTCTGTTCTCGGTCGAGATCGAAGAAAAACTAAACACCGAGGAACTGCGTTCCGCGCTATCGCTAAGCCAGTATCGTTTTCTGCAAGCATTTGATTTAACGAAGGTCCACAAGGTATTGGATTTATCCGAAGATTTTGGTGGCGTGGCGCATTTTCTGGCCGACCAAGTTAATACGGTCGAATCGGTAAAGATTGACCCTGACCTCACACGCCTGTCAACTAACCGTTGCGCCAATAAACCCAATGTCTGCCATATATCGGAAGACTTAGAGAAACTCGCCCTACCCTCTGGATACTACGACTTAATCATTATTGGCCAACTTGAGTCTTTCAAACTGACAGCCGCTGAGCAACAAACGCTCTTCAAACGCCTACAGAATGCGTTGAGCCAGGAAGGAGTATTGGTCGTCAACGCGCTCAATAGCAACAGGCTTAGAAAATGGTTTGACGCCGAAAGTTCGATCAATGACTCCGACTTAGCTTACGCTGATTTATACTTACCGGAACACGAAAACAGCTACACCATTGAACAAAATCGAAAGCAGCTAAGGGATACACTACTCGCAGCCGATTTCGCAGCCGTTGACGTGCACGCAAATTTCTCTACAGGAAAGGATTGTAAAGCGCTATTTTCGGAAGATTATCTAACGTCGAGTGTTAATGGCCTGAATCACTTTTATCGATTGGGTTCACTCGAAAACTCCAATATCAATGAATACCTTCTCTATAAAAAGTTAGTCGCGGATAAACACAACTTAGTAGACTATGCGAACCGTTTTATAGTCATCGCTGGTGCTAGTAAGCAGTCTGTTCGTCAACTCTACGATAATGACTTTAGCCACTTCCCAGGAAGAGGCCGCAAGCCCGGGTGGCGCACCATTACCTCTCGCGCACGCGCAGCACACGATGTTGAAAAGTTGCCGGTATATGCTTCTGCGGATACTCAATCAAAACTGGTTTCACAGAACTTAGCCCCACAACCGTTTTATAAGGGCCGCATATTGATCGACGACTGGCTTCAGGCCGTCCTTGATCAAGATCATATAAAGTTCTCTGCGCTAGTCCAAGAGTACGACGATTGGTTAAAGGAACTATCAAACAAACCGGAGTTTAACGACATTGCATACGACCTCTTGCCATTCAATATTGTTTTAAACGAGCGCTCCGGAAGGCACTTTCAAATCATTGATACGGAATGGCAAATAAACGAACCATTCACAGCTGATTTCGTGTTGTTTCGGGCATTATTCTGGTTCGCCTTTGAAAACAAAACATTGTTAAAAGCGTATGCGAAAGCAAACGACGTGTTCACCATTGGTATGTTTGTGGTGCAACATTTACCGCACATTCATCAAATTGATGAGCTAAGCCATTTTATTGAACTCGAGGAACGCATTCAGGCCGAAATTGATAACAATTATCGAGCCAACGCTGTCGCAAACGCTGTTTTGCAATCCTTTGACAACACCAAAATCACCGCTGAATCTGAACTGCAATTGGAAGCCGTTTGGGGGCGCGCAAGCGGTGAAATGGACGAACAGCACAAATGCAGTGCGAAGTGGCTCAAGGAGAACGACTCTCAATCGATTTCGCTTTCTTTGCCCGCTTTTAGTTCGGACAACCCAAACCTTCGCATTGACCCAATGGCCTGTACTGGAGCCTTTGAATTGACTTCAATTGACATAAACGATGCTCAAGGTCAGGTGCTCTACTCGTTAGATGGGCAAAATGACGTCGCCAGTAAGACAATATTGTCTGGCATGGTTGTGAGTGGCGACCATTTCATCTCACTAAATGATGATCCTAATATTACTCTTGCATTAGCCGGCGTAAAAAGCATTGCAGAAGCGACTCAGTTAGTAATCCAACTCAAATGGCTGTGGGGCGCAGAACACAGTGTAGCCATTGATACTCTTAGCACCGCTGTCAGCACACAAAACGCGGCAATACTTGGTCAATCTCATCGCTTAGATCAGTACCGAGCCGATATTGAATACAAAACGCAGCGAATAGAGGACCTACTTGGCCACCGCAAAGATTTAACAGAAATGCTCAAGGACGAAGAAGCGCGCGCTAAGCGCACTCAAGCCAAGCTTAATGCAGAGATCAAACACCTGAATGCTCGGCTGCACGCACAGCACGCGCGCAATGACGAACTGCATGGTTATTTATTGATGCGCCCGAGTACTCGAGCCAAGCGCGTAGCCCGCCGCACACTTAACCGAATTAGCGGTAAACAAACTGTCGAACCAACACCACCTGAGCCCAAAATTGAAAAACCGAAAACACGATCGCCGTTACCAATAGGTGAACTTATTGGTCAAAACACTGAGGACTACGGTTTATGGATAAGAGAAAACACCATGAGCGAGGCCGAGATCGCCTCGGCTAAAGCACAAATCGAGGTCATGCCTCACAAACCGGTGTTTTCAATACTCGTACCGATATACAACACTGACCCAGAGTATTTATTGCCGATGATTCGATCGGTGCAAAACCAAATTTACCCACATTGGCAGCTATGCTTGGTCGATGATTGCTCGCCGAAGAGCTATTTAAAACGAATTTTGGAGCATGAAGCGCTTCAGGATGAGCGTATTTCGATTCAACTCAATGACGTAAACCAAGGCATTTCCGTCACAACAAATGACGCGCTTGCCATGGCGACTGGCGACTACATTGCCCTTTTGGACCACGATGACGAAATTAGCATTGATGCCCTTTTTGAAAATGCCAAGGTTATTAATGCAACGCCAGACGTTGGCTTGATATACAGCGACGAAGATAAAATGGACATGCAAGGCAACCGCCTTGAACCCTACTTCAAACCCGATTTCTCACCAGATTTACTGCACACCAATAACTACATCTGCCATTTTACAGTCATAAAAAAATCAATTGCTGATGAAATTGGTGGCTTTCGTGAAGGCCTTGACGGCTCTCAAGATCATGACGTTATTTTGCGCGCAGCGGACGCCGCAAAGCGAATCGTTCACATACCTAAAATTTTGTATCATTGGCGGAAAATTCCAGGTTCAACCGCGGTAGTTTACGACTCTAAATCGTATGCCTGGGAAGCAGGCCGTAAAGCAGTTGAAGACCTACTCAAGAAATGCGAAGACGGTGTCCGAGTCGAATTTGGAAGCTTGAAAGGCACTTACCGTGTGCTCCGAGAAATTCATGGCAACCCTTTGATAAGTATAATCATTCCATTCAAAGACAAACCAGAATTACTCGATAGTTGCTTGAACTCTGTGCTAAACCGCACGAGCTATGAGAACTATGAAATCATTGGTGTGAGCAACAATAGTGAAGAGCCTCTTACCCATGAACGCATGAAGCATTTTTCGCAGGCCGATGATCGAGTTCGGTTTGTCGAGAGAAACATACCTTTTAACTTTTCGGCCATCTGTAACTACGGTGTAGAACAAGCTAATGGTGAGTATGTGGTGTTGCTCAATAATGACATTGAGATCATTTCACCAGACTGGATAGAGCGTATGCTCGAACACGCGCAACGCAGCTCAATCGGAGCCGTTGGCAGCAAATTACTATACCCTGATGGCCGCATTCAACATGCTGGAGTGGTAGCCGGAATGGTTGGCGCGGCGGGTCATCCGCATAAATTCTTCCCAGATAACCACATTGGCTACCATGGTCGTTTGCATATGGTTTATAACGTCAGCGCAGTTACCGGTGCGATGATGATGATGCAAACAGACAAATTCCGCGAAGTTGGCGGCCTGGATGAAGATAATTTGGCCGTAGCTTACAACGACATCGACCTGTGTCTAAAGCTGCTTGATGCTGGCTATATGAATGTGTTCACGCCTCACGCCAAGGCCACCCATCATGAGTCAATTAGTCGTGGCTATGAGGACACTGATGAGAAAATGCAACGCCTGCTCAAGGAGCAAGCTTACTTCTTAAATAAATGGTCTGACTTCCTAGAAGCAGGCGACCCATATTACAATCCTAATTTGAGCCTGAAGAACGAACGTTTTTCATTGAAGTTTAAAGACTGATGGCACGGCTGTTTGTATCTAAAACTTCAATATTTAGAAACCTCAGAGCACAATGATTGAGCTGGTCGAAAGACTCAAAAAAGCAAAAAATGACATTATCAAATGAACAACGTCAGGAGTGGGAAAACAACGGTTATCTGTTGTTGAAGGGCTTCTATTCGCCGTCACAAATTGATGAGATAAACGGTTTGGTCGATTCACTTTGGCGAAACCGCAAAAAACTGGACGCGCAGTACGTAATCGATATCTTTGTAGAGACGGATCAAGAGCGACGTGTGTATTTTTCAGATGCACCATTAGAGGCGCGCCAGAAGCCCTATAAGCTCAACGATTTATATCTCAGCCAAAGCGACATTCGCAACATGGTCGTTGGTGAACGCTTGGCGCCTATATTACGAGAACTTTTGGATGGCTTTCCAATGGTTTGCAATAGCCTGAATTTCGAGTTTGGCTCACAACAAGACTATCACTTTGATACTTTCTACATGCCGTCACCAACGCCTAATAAGATGGTAGCGAGTTGGATTGCACTGGAAGACGCCACCAGTGAGAATGGTCCACTCACATATTACCCTGGCAGCCATAAAATCCCGCCGTACCATTTCTCCAGCGGATCAACCATTATTGTTCAAGATGAAATGGATTCGTTTCGCGACTACATTTACGATGAGATCGCGAAACGAAGTTTAGAACCCGTCACCCTACTTGCCGAAAAAGGCGATGTACTGATTTGGCATTCACAGCTTTTTCATGGAGGTAGCCCAATCAAAAACAAAGAAAAAACCCGCCGGTCTTTGGTTACGCACTATTTCACAAACGAAGACTTTCCAGATGAGACCCCCCCGAAAGTCTGCGAGAATGGCGGTTATATGGTCCGCGCGGCTCAGCCGGTAGCTTACGAGTTTAAACCTAAAAACTGGTTACAACGGACCTTTGGCTAGCACTCAATAAGATGAAGCGCCCACTCAACAATCGTCAATTCTTCGTATTAGCCCTCGGGCTGGCGGTGCTGTTGCGATTGTTGCTAATGCCGTTTTTCGCACACGTTGACCTTTTCTCTGAGTATCGACGAGTTATCTACGTGTTGGAAAACGGCCTATATTTCGATAATGCGCACCGGCCAATAGTGTTCTACATCGAAATGTTCTTTGTTTGGCTATCGAAGTTATTTATAACTTTTTCCGACGGAATTTTTGCTCTACCTGACCCCAAACAATCGGTCTCAGGCTTGCTTGACTATGGTTTCTTTTTAAGCGACCCAAACGTTTTCAGGCACTTATTCTTCTTTAAGTTGCCTTACTTGTTGTTTGATATCGCCACGGCCGTAGTAATCTGGCGTTTTGTCGATAAGCCTGAGCACAAAAAAATAGCCTTATTAATCTGGTTATTTAACCCGATTACTCTGTTTGCCACCTATATCTTCGGTCGCTTTGAAGTAATCAGTTTGTTTTTTCTAGCCGCCACAGCTCTGCAGCTTAAGCAAGATCACCTATTTAAGGCCACTCTCTTATTCAGTTTGTCGTTGTTGTGCCGAGAGATCAATCTGTTGTATACGCCGTTTTTCTTATTAGCATTGATCGATTTCAAAGACCATGCGGTGAGAAATGCGCTTGTCGTGCTCGCAAGCGGCCTTATTATCGCTATTCTTTACCTGATGCCGGCTTGGCTGATGACAAAACTCGGTGGAGACCTGACCCTATTTGTCGGCCCCAATGCGTCTCAAGATGGCGAAGCCTTCAAGAAACTACTATCGCTTGGCTATTATTGGTTTTACCCAGTCATTATTGGCCTAGCCACATTGGCAATTTACGCGTGGGAAATAGGTAATCGCTCGCACGCCGAGCGCTACGTATTGTGTTGTGCCATAGCACTCTTCGTCTACTTTGGCTTTAACGTTCACAGCGTTCATTACACAGCTTGGCTGGTTATATTTCCGGTATTAAGCTTACAGTATGGCAAACGCGTCGTATTGCCGTTCATCATATTGAGTGCTGCTTGGATAGTTCTCTGGCTACTCAAGACAGATACCGGAGTTTTCACCCTATTCTTAGCCGCACCACTGTCATCTGACTTTATTGGCATGGGGCACTTTCCAAGCTTTTTTCAAGAACATCTGGCGTCACCACAATTGAGCTTGCATCAAGCTATCCAAATTATGCGCGCCTTGTTTTTAGTTGTGATGGGGCTCTTTGCCTATCGCTTGTTAAGCACCAAGCAAGCAGCATGAACTACTTACCTAAACTACTTACCCTAATTGCCTGCTTGTGCTTTTCAAGCTTGAGCCCAGCGTTAACAGTACCAAGCTATCAGCTAAATGACATCAAAGCGCTGTCAGAAAATTCGTTTCTGCTTATAGGAAAAGACCCGTACCTTAGTTTCACGCCGCTGTCTGCCGGCCACGACAATGCTGAAGCTAAGCTCTTAACGCTGAACTTTCAACTTAAGCCCGGCTCGGATGCACCGGACGATGTGAGAATGGAGTTATTTTTTAAGGAAAGTACTTCTCAAGCGGCGCCGTATTTCGACTCTAACTATCGAATGAGTTTTAGCGTTCCCAAAGCTCACCTTAATTCGAACACACCTACATTCACTATCGCCCTGCCCGACAATTGGCCAAGCGGCAGCACTCAAAGGTTGCGCTTGGATATCAACGGCTGCGCTGGGTGCAACTTTAAGGCTCTGTCTTACCCTAATTTGTCATCAAGGCATCTGGATACAGAGAATCGGGTAATCATTACACCATCTCATGTGTTCAACGGACTTACTCCAATTTCACCAGATGGAATTGACATAACAAACAACGATTGGCACCTTAATGACTTGGAACGCAAAAATAGCCAGTTAACTCTCACTGGCGGCGACCCATTTTTAGTGTCGCAGGCGCTCAATATCGACACCAACGAGCTGGGTGGTGTACAAATACACCTACGCGCGACGCCGACAATTAACAAAGCGCAAGATTTTCAGTTGTTTTATGCGTCCGAGAAGCATGGGTTTGTCGAGGGTGCCAGCACGTCTCTGCGAGTCGATCCCAACGCGGACAATGAATTCAAATTTATTGTTCCTTTAGCGTTTCTCTCAAGCGAGAAACCTCAGGTTAAGAATCTTGCAAGAATTCGTTTAGACTTAGATGGCCGCGTTAACCAAACTGAGGCCTCCTGGGTCATCGAAAAAATCAAATTGGTCCATTACAGCGAATTGGCAAACAAGACACATTTGATTCCTAGGAGCCGAATCACCAATAAGCGACAGCGCGCACACGGATTTAAATTGGTAATGAAAAGCCTTAACAAGATTGGCTCAGACATCGGGTTTAGCATTGCGTATCTATTGTTGCTTTTAACCACCGCACTTTGCTTTTGGCGGTCTTATAATAAGTGATAAGGTTGATTCTAAGCACGATTTTTATTCATGCCTTCTTGAACACAAATCAATATTTCAGCTTTTAACTCTTTGTACATTTTTCGCAGCTCAGAATCTTTGGTATTGCGGCTGTGCTTCGATATTTGCATCAGAATATCCGGCTCCTGCACTCTTAGCGCAGTTCCATTATGCGCTTTTAATGCCCTAACAAAACGCACCACTAACATCAAACATTGATTGTTCAGCTGCCCCAATTGAACGTCTATTAATCTCAACTTCACCGACATTGCTTATACCCCTTTTGTAGTTTTCCACCCTCCTTTCTATAGGTTTAGGATAGTACATATAATGGGCATTTTGTCTGACAAACAGTCAAATAATGTGAAAGTTTCGATAGCGCGACTGTCACTCACTAAAAAATAGCGGCTACCTAAATCATTCAAGGCGTTGGCAATACAACTCGACTACCGACTCGAAGAAAATTCGTTCATCCTGCCCAAACCTAGACAAGCTAGGGCTATCAATGTCCAGTACACCCGATAAGCTACTCGTTTTAAAAGGCACAACAACTTCAGATTCGCTCGCGGCATCACAGGCAATGTGGCCAGGAAAGGCATGCACATCAGACACAACTTGCGTTTGCATTGTCGAATAGGCGGTACCACATACACCCTTGCCTAGAGGAATGCGTGTGCAAGCAGGCTGACCGCAAAACGGGCCTAGCACAAGCTCGGAATCGCGATCAAAGTAAAAGCCAGCCCAGTTCACATTATCGAGGTTATTAAACAATAGCGAAGCAATATTAGCCGCGTTAGCGATGGGGTCAACCTCGCTGCTAATAAGTGCTTCAACTTGCTTTAACAATAAAGAGTAATGTTCATTCATGGTCTAAAGGGCTAGATGGCTAACACATCAATTGATGAGAACCCAAAATTCTCGAGCACTTTAAATAAGGCTGGTGCGTTGAGAGGTTGAGTAAAAACGGCCGTTGCCTGTTCATTTTTAGCCTCAGAGAGCTCGTCTGTAGACTCGTTTGAGTGCAGTAGAAAGCTCACTCGCTTCGCAATACCCTTGCTTGAGTCAATCAATTTAACATGTCTAGAATTTGCTTGAAATAGTGAGTTTATCTCGTTATTTAGTAATGGAAAATGAGTGCAAGCAAGAATCAAAGTATCGATGCGATTATCACTCAGTATTGGCTCGAGAACGGCCTCAATACGACTAGGTGCAATATTACCACCGCTCAACTTTTCCTCGACAAGGCAGACCAAGTCACTAGATCCAACCTTAGTCACCTGACAATCGCTTGCGAACTCAGTAATTAAATTTTCTGTATACGCCCGTTGAATCGTAGCTGGTGTAGCTAAAAGCCCAATACACTTTGTTTTTGATTGCTCTGCCGCCGGCTTAATTGCAGGCACCACACCAACAATGTCAAACTCAAAGCGCGCTCGCAAACTCGGTAACACTACTGTACTGGCCGTGTTACAGGCAATGACTAGAATGTCTGGGGCAAAATGCTCAGCAATCTGGGTCACCACTTTTGTAACTCGCTGTACCAATTCAGGTTCAGGCTTGGTTCCGTAGGGAAATGCTTCATTATCACTAACGAAAACAATTTCATGCCCAGGGCAATAATCAACAATGGTTTGGTAAATACTCAGGCCACCAACGCCAGAGTCGTAAATCGCGATCAAGCTCATCTCACAGGTTATTTCCCTGCTTGTAACTGTTCTACGTAGCTTTTGACGCCTTCTTCAACGGTAGCGAAAGTTTTATTGTAGTCACCAGACATGGTCAAATTCGTTAAGTCTGCTTTGGTGTAGCTTTGATACTTACCCACTAAGGCTTCAGGAAAGTCGATGTACTGAATCTTTTTGTCTGCTACCCATTGTTCTGTTGTTTTTTGTGCGCCTTCTAGCGTATTGAGCACAGCCGTCGCGACATCATTAAAACTCTGAGCGCGCCCTGTGCCAACGTTAAATACACCACCGTCTTCAGGATGCTCAAGAAAATGCAGGTTTACGTCAACCACGTCATCAACCCAAATGAAGTCACGCAATTGCTCGCCATTAGCATAGCCATCGCTACCAGCAAAGAGTTTCACAAACCCCTGCTCATGGTATTGATTGAAGAAATGGTAGGCGACAGACGCCATACGCCCCTTGTGCTCTTCACCGCGGCCATAGACGTTAAAATAACGTAGGCCAACCACCTGAGCTTCCGATACATTTCGATTCTTTCGAACATAGCGGTCAAACAATAGTTTGGAATACGCATAGGCGTTGAGCGCTTGTTCGTTCTCGGGCTCCTCCTTAAATACTTCTCCTCCACCATAAACTGACGCCGATGACGCGTAAATGAAGGGAATACCGTGCCCCCCAGAATAGTGGAACAACGATTTGGAGTACTCATAATTGGTCTGCATGATGTAACGCCCATCCGTTTCCATAGTGTCGGAACATGCGCCTTGGTGGTACAAGGCGGTAGGCCCACCAAATTCCATCCCTTGCTCGATTCGCTTTAGGAACTCGTCTTTGTCCATGTAATCTTCAATGTCACAGCTTTCGATATTTCGAACCTTATCGCCATCACTGAGATCATCAACCACTAGAATATTGTCCAAACCGCGCTTATTCAAACCACGCACCAAATTAGAACCAATAAATCCGGCGCCGCCGGTTACGATAATCATATCTATACCTTTTCGTTCTCTTCTCTATGTATTAATTAGCTACTCAGCCAATTTAGCGATAACTTCATCAATTGTGGCGACAGCCGTCCCCAGTTTGCCAACAACAATACCCGCCACGGTATTTGCGAGCGTAAGCTTATCGGCATCGGAAAAATCCGACACCATGGCAAGCGCCATAAGTGATATCACTGTATCACCTGCGCCACTAACATCATAAACTTCCAAAGCCATGGCAGGAGAGTTAATTTGTGAGCCGCCTCGACCGAATAAGCTCATACCCTTTTCGCTGCGCGTTACAAGCAGATAGTCCAAGTCAAGCTGTTTACGCATGTTATGGGCTCGTGCCACAAACTCTTCTTCCGAACTCGAGACACCCGCTACCGCTTCAAATTCTTTCATATTCGGGGTAATCAAGGTGGCGCCTTGATAACGAGAATAATCGCTCCCCTTAGGGTCTACAATTACAGGCGTATTATGCGCACGGGCAATTTCGATCATTTTCGCCACGTGTGTTAAACCACCTTTACCATAATCAGATAACACAACGACATCTGCACTTGCGACAGACTGCTCATAATCTTCTAAGCACTGCGATAGCACTTCATCACTGGGCTTCTCTTCAAAATCAGCACGCAACAACTGCTGATTTTGAGCAACCATACGCAATTTAACAATGGTTTTAATCGATTGATCTATCTTTAAAGTCGTGGTCGCACCATAACCGTCGAGAATGGCCTTGATTTCTCTGCCCGCGTCATCATCACCAACCACAGATAACAAATGCCCTTTAGCACCCAATGCAAGCAAGTTATGGGCTACGTTTGCAGCGCCGCCGGCGCGAACCTCTTCCCCTTTGACTGCCAGTACCGGCACAGGTGCCTCGGGTGAGATACGATCAACCTTACCGAACCAATAGCGATCCAGCATTACGTCGCCGACTACCAAGGTGCGAATATCTGAGAACTGATCGTGTTTAAGTTGCATTTCTATTCAGCCTTTTCAAAATCATTATGCGCGGTCGTTTGCACGGGTTAATTGGATCGTCCAATACCATAGTATTTAAACCCGATCTTCGCTAAGGCGACTGGATCATAAATATTACGCCCGTCAAAGATTAGCGGCTCATTCAAACACGCTTTTAAACGATCAAAGTCTGGACTTCTAAATGCTTTCCATTCGGTAACCAGAATTAACGCATCCGCACCGTCAGCGGCGTCATACAAATCATCGCAAAAGCGAACAGCGTTATTATCGGCGTATAAATGGCTTGCTTCTTCAGTTGCCACGGGGTCATATGCCCTTATCTTAGCGCCTCTGGCCAATAAGCCATCGATAATGACTCGACTTGGCGCCTCACGCATATCATCGGTATTTGGTTTAAAGGCAAGGCCCCATAATGCGAATTCCTTACCTTGTAAATCAGCGCTCATATGCGCATCAATCTTATTCAATAAGACTGATTTCTGATCTTGGTTTACCGCCTCTACGGCTTCTAAAATTCGTGCATCATAACCATACTGCCCAGCAGTGCGATGCAAGGCTTGAACATCCTTAGGGAAACAAGAACCACCATAACCACAACCAGGGTAAATAAAGTGGTAACCGATACGTGGATCAGAGCCTATGCCCTGGCGGACTAACTCAATGTCCGCATCCAAGCGTTCGGCGAGATTAGATAACTCATTCATAAACGATATCTTAGTTGCCAGCATCGCATTGGCCGCATATTTAGTCAGTTCGGCCGACGGAATATCCATTACGATTAAGCGTTCATGATTTCGATTAAACGGTGCGTACAGAGCACGCATTAGTTCAACCGCCCGCTCGTCATCAGCACCAACGACAACGCGATCAGGTTTCATGAAATCTTCAATTGCCGCCCCCTCTTTCAAGAACTCTGGATTCGAGGCTACGCTGAACTCAAGATCAAGGCCACGCGCATCCAATTCGGCTTGTATCGCATTTCTGACTTTTTCGGCGGTTCCTACTGGGACAGTAGATTTTGTTACCACCACCCGATACTCAGACAAGTTTTGCCCAATCGCTTTCGCGACAGCCAACACGTGCGATAAATCGGCTGAGCCGTCTTCGTCCGGAGGCGTGCCGACGGCAATAAACATAACCTCAGCGTGCTCCACAGCGTCGGCAATATCCGTGGTGAAACGCAGGCGTTCTTGCTCTACGTTTGCTTTTACCAGACGTTCCAGACCTGGTTCGTAGATAGGTATTTTCCCACCTAACAGAAGGTCAATTTTAGTTTGGTCTTTATCGACGCATAGAACTTGATTACCTACATCGGCAAAACAGGTGCCTGTAACCAAGCCAACGTATCCGGTACCAACAATCGAAATTTTCATAAATCGCTATTTTAAATTCGTTTGAAATATCAGTGCGCGTTGCGTTCAAGATCGCCTTCGATACGGCACCAAATTCCGAACCGCAATGATAGACTATTCGTGCTTTTGCGTCACAAATATTGGATGTAAGACGCCGCCAAGCGCGCCGTCAAGAAAGGATTTTAAGCGCATCAAAATGGCGACTGACAAACCTAGCTCAGCACCATAACCCATCAGTAAAAACACATTAGTGTATGCGAACTCCATTAAACCAATATTACCAAACGAGATTGGCAGATTCATAATCACCATAATGATGGGGGTAGCAACCAACATATCAATAATTGACACATCGAAATTGAACACTAGACTCGTGATATAGACGTTAATTACCGCCGCGATATAAAACAAACCAGAATTTAAAAATGCGATCGCGATTGCTTTGGGTTTACCCCGATAGGCGTCCACTGCCTGCAACAGCTTATCTATTTTATTAAATACTTTCTGGCTGGCCGCTACTCGCTGTGTTACCCGTTGCCTTATTGCACGATACGCTCTAAGGTCCAACACCAACCAGCCGATCATCGCCAATGCCAGCGCGAACAGGCTTAGACTAATCAATACGTAGTCTTGATTAAAACGAGACAATTGCAACAAGACAGCGATAACCGCAAACAATAATAAGGTTAATACGCCTGTATAACGCTCAACAAACACCGATGCCAAGGCATCAGCTTGCCGGCCAGAAAACTTACCAAGTTCGTAAGAACGCACCACGTCACCACCAACACTGGTTGGTAAAAACATATTGTAGAACTGCCCCACCACATAATAGGCAAAAATGCGCCAGTAACCCGCCCCCAAACCTTGAGTTTGAGTCAACATATACCACTTTAGTGAACTGACCATATTGACCGCAACACCGACCAAAATAGATAAGCACAGAAACAGTGGGCTGGCCTTGATAAGAGTGTCCAAAAAGCGCTGCTGCCCGACATCATTGAACAAGCCAGCCTGGTAAAAAACCAAGGCCATCAAGCCAAATGTTGCGGCAAATTGTGCCAATTTAAGTAGATGTTTATTCAAGACAGGTAAAACGTGCTGTTTAAGTTAATTTTTCGTGACATTTAGCCACTTTTTTGAGGATTGTAACTGGGATTCAATGGATAAACTAAGTATTATCCGCCTCTTCGAAAAATGACAGGTTTTACAAACGAAATGACAACGGCATCTGCAAGACACATTCTAGTGTCAACTGAACAAGCTTGCTTGGACCTTCAAGCGAAAATTAACTCTGGTGAGAAAACATTTGAAGCGGTAGCCGCGGAGTTTTCACAATGCCCTTCAGGTAAGCAAGGTGGCGATTTAGGCAGCTTTGGCCCCGGCATGATGGTTCCAGAGTTTGATCGTGTGGTATTCAATGACGAGGTTGGTGTTGTGCATGGCCCGGTACAAACTCAATTCGGTTATCATTTAGTCGAAATCACACAACGCGACGGCTAAGTTTCACTAGAATTAGCTCGATAGCGAATTACCCAAAGCCCCGGTTCTTCCGGGGCTTTGTCGTCTTAAGGTAAATTATTTATTGCTCATTCCGCGTCTCCAGTTAAGAACCTTGATTTACACGCGCGGCGTCACACACTAAAAAAATACCGTAAACAGAAAAACAGAGCAGCGCTTAAAATCACAACGAAGATGCTTTTAATTCTCGCAACACTCAACACGGCGGCTAAGCTCCCTGCTAATAAATAATCCCAGCCAGCATGAGAGAACCCACTGGCATAATCCACACTAAAGACGATGGGTGTCCAAATTGACGTCAAAATGGCGAAGCTCGAATAGCTCAAAAAACGCCTTGCGTTGGCACTGGGTTTGTATCGGAGTGCTCGTGCAAAAAAAGCATACCGGTTCAAAAACGTGATCACGCCCATACCCATTAAGACCCACCAGGTCATGCGCCCTCCTCAGTATTGTCGCGGTCCACGATGAACGCCATCAACATACCCGACAGCGACGCAATGATAATATAACTATCGGCAAACAGCGGTTTCAATAGAACCGCAAGAACGCCACTGACAAGCACCGCAACAAGGATAGGAAAGCGCCTCAACTGGTCGAAGGTCATCGCGATAAAGGTTGCCGCTATCGCGAAATCCAGCCCGAGTGAATCCAAATCATTGAACGAGTCCCCGGCTAATATGCCCGCCAAGGTCGCGAAATTCCACACTACATAAAAAGTGATGCCAGATACCAAGGCAAACAATTCAGAAAAACCACCGCGTCGTTGAGTATGTGCTTGTGATACGGCAAACATCTCGTCGGTTAACACAAAAGCGATGCTCGCCCGCCAGTACCACGGTCGGCTCAGCAGATGCTCCCGGAATATCACTGAGTACAGCAGATGACGTGCGCTGATCACAAACGTTGAACCCCAAATAGCCCCGATTGACGCTCCTCCCGCCATCAATGTCATACCCGAAAGCTGCGCCGCACCCGCGAATATAAATAGAGACATCACCTGCGCTTGCAAAGGTGTGAGCCCTATTTGGATGGCAATCGCTCCGGTTAGAACTCCCCAAGGAATTACCGCGATCGCCAGTGGCAAGGTATCAACAATGGCCTGTAGACTCAGCTTAGCGGCGCTGACCGGCTCCGTTTGATTTAACACTAGTTCGAATTCAACTCAACACAAATTAGAGATTATAAATAGCCTCAATCGATTCTATCTGTTTTTCTTCAACCCG
>CALKRK010000144.1 GCA_937989675.1 uncultured Arenicella sp.
GCCTGACGATGATATGTGGCACCAATCTCAAACAAACGAACACGCTCATGCTGCCGGTTAGCATTGAATTTCAACGCATTCAATAATCCCGGCAACAAGCTGGTTCTCATCACCGCCATATTATCCGCTAGCGGATTTGACAGCGCTACGGGCTTTTCTTGATCAAACAAAGCCTGCGATTTTGGATCAATAAAGCTATAAGTGATCGCTTCCCGATAATCGCGAGCAACCAAGGCCTGGCGTACTTGCCTGACCCCAATATGCGATTCAGACGCCGCTACTGATCGAGGTGCAATACGCGGCATCGCTGTTGGAATGCTGTCGTACCCTTTAACTCTCGCCACTTCCTCGACAAGATCGGCCTCTCGCTCAATGTCAAACCGATAGCTCGGCGGCGTTACTTTCCACGCGTTTGCATCGCCCGTTACAGAACCGGCAATGCGGGTTAAAATATCACTCACCTCGGTTTCTTCAAGCGGCATACCGAGCAAGCGAACAAGTCTTTCCAAACGGATTTCTACCGAAGGTTTTGCCTGTAATGCTGACGCATTACTTTGTTCTATGATTGGCCCCGCATCACCACCACAAATTTCCAGCACCAACTCAGTGGCCCGCTCAATAGCAATGGGTGGTAATAATGGGTCAACACCTCGCTCAAAACGATGCGAACTTTCCGTATGCAAACCATAGCGGCGAGCCTTACCCGCGGCTGACTTTCGAGTGAAATGTGCAGCTTCTAAGACAATATCTTGAGTAGACTCGTCAATAGCACTGTGCGCGCCACCCATCACACCTGCGATTGCGATCGGGCCTTTAGCATCAGCAATCACCAATGTATCGCCATCCAATGTGGCTTCAGAGTCGTCTAATAGCGTTATCTTCTCGCCTTTTTCAGACTGACGAACCACGATTTTTTCGTTGAGTTTAGCTTTATCAAAGGCGTGCATTGGCTGCCCAAGCTCCATCATCACATAATTGGTGATATCAACGATTGGGTTAATTGGGCGAACACCGGATCGACGCAAACGCTCTTGCATCCAAATTGGGGTTTTCGAATCTTGATTGATTCCCTTAATAACTCGGCCGAGGTAACGCGGGCAATTCTCTGAATCTTGCAGCTCAACTTCGATGCCATCTTTACAAGTAGCTTCAATTGTTTCGATGTCTAGCGGATGGTATTCACCATCAGCCAATACCTGCATTTCACGTGCGATGCCCTGCACGCTCAAACAATCACCACGATTTGGCGTCAGGTCGATATCGATAAGCTTATCGTCGAGCTGCAAATATTCGTCGACCCGCTGACCAACTTCGGCGTCAACATCCAATTCAATCAAACCTGCGGACTCTTCTTCCAAACCTAGCTCAGACGCCGAACACAGCATCCCGTTTGATTCTACACCTCGGACTTTAGCCTTCTTGATCTTTAGTCCATTGGGCAGCTTAGCACCAACCGTCGCCACCGCCACGATAAGGTCTTCGCGCACGTTACTTGCACCGCATACGATATCCAATTGCTCGCTACCGATATCTACTTTAGTGCAGTTAAGGCGATCCGCATCAGGGTGTTTGGACACCGATACAACCTTTCCGACCACCAAGTTGTCGATTGCTTGACCAACCGGTTCAACGCCGTCTACTTCCAAACCCGCATTGGTGAGACAGTCAGCAATTTCCTGTGCGCTCAAATCAACGCGCACCCAGTCACGCAACCATTGTTCGCTAATAATCATTTGAACTGCTCCAAAAACGTCAAGTCGTTATCAAAAAAGAGGCGTAAATCATTGACGCCATAACGCAACATAGTCAGGCGCTCAACACCTAAACCAAAGGCAAACCCGGTGTATTTCTCGGCATCAATACCAACGTGCCCAAAGACCTCAGGATGCACCATGCCGCTACCTAAAATTTCGATCCAACCGGTGTGTTTACAAATGCGACAACCTTTCGCGTTGCCATGCTCATCCGAACAAAATACGCAGCTGATATCCACTTCTGCGGAGGGCTCAGTAAACGGAAAATACGAAGGCCGTAAGCGAATCTTCAGATCGGCCTCGAAGAACTGTTGTAGAAAATGCGTTAGAACGCCTTTTAAATCCGCGAATGAAATGTCTTCATCGACCATCAAGCCTTCTACTTGATGAAACATCGGTGTGTGAGTCACGTCTGAATCACAACGATACACGCGCCCAGGGGCAATAATATTTATCGGCGGCTTCTCCTTGAGCATGTAACGGGCTTGCACTGGCGAAGTATGTGTTCTCAACAGGTAAGAACCTTCGCTTTCACCTTCAGACTCCACATAAAACGTATCGTGCATCGCTCTGGCAGGATGTTCCGCAGGAATATTCAGCGCTTCGAAATTGTGGAAGTCGTCTTCGATTTCAGGCCCAGTCGCCACACCAAAGCCCATGGCAACGAAGATATCTTCAATGCGTTGCATGGTGCGAGTCACAGGGTGTATACCACCCGAGCTGAGGCCTCGACCGGGCAATGTTATATCAATTTTTTCAGCCGCAATGGCTGCGGCCAATTCGGCAGCATCTAATGTTGCCTTTTTTAAATTAAGCAACTCGGCAACTTCTTGCTTAATCTGATTTACCTTGTCACCAAACTTGGGGCGCTCTTCATGCGGCAAACTGCCAATTTGTTTAAGTTGGCTGGTGAGCTCGCCTTTTTTTCCAAGATAATGAACTCGTAGCTCCTCAAGCTGAGAAGGCTTTTCTGACGACTCAATCGCCGTTTTAGCCTGCTCCAAGATACTGCGTAGATTTCCGTCCAATGATTCAGTCATGGTGATTCGATGTCTTCTATATAGCAAAAGAGGAAGACCAATGGCCTTCCTCTTCAAGTAATTGCAACCCTTTAATAACGAGAGTTAAAAAAGGCTATCGCCGAGTTTTAGGCAGCCAAGGCGGATTTTGCTTTTTCTGCAAGTTGCGCAAAGGCGGCTGGATCATGCACAGCGATATCCGCTAATACTTTACGATCCAATTCAATTTCGGCTTTCAACAAACCGTTGATGAAACGACTGTAGTTCATGCCGTTAATTTTAGCGGCCGCTGAAATACGAGTAATCCATAAACGACGGAACTGGCGCTTACGTTGACGACGGTCACGATATTCATATTGACCAGCGCGAGTAACCGCTTGTTTGGCAACACGAAAGACGTTTTTATTACGTCCACGGTAGCCTTTTGCTTGGCTGATTACTTTTTTATGTTTTGCTCGGGCGGTAACACCACGTTTTACTCTAGGCATTTTCTTCTCCTAATCTCAGTGAGTGTTACGAATAAGGCAACATACGTTGAATCAACTTGGCATCACAATCTTTAGCCGTTGTGATTCCACGAAGATGACGCTTACGCTTAGTCGATTTCTTGGTCAAGATATGACGCAAGTGAGATTGAGAGCGTTTGAACTTACCGCTACCCGTCTTTTTGAAGCGCTTGGCAGCGCCACTGTTACTTTTAATTTTAGGCATAATTACTCCGAGTGCATTGCACGGTTGCCAGTTTAAATAAAGCTCGAAGAAGTTTAAAAGTTGACTTCAACAAACCGTTTGTGAGCTCACAACTGAATAACTTCAGTCGGCCCGGTTGCTCGCCGCCAACATCTTAAAATGCTGACCTTGAGCGATAGAATCGAATAAAATCTCGATTCAACTACTTCTATTTTTTCAACGGCCCCAGCACCATAATCATCTGGCGACCTTCTAACTTAGGAAACTGCTCTACTGAGCCATATTCCTCTAAATCGGTTTCGACCCGTTTTAACAGATTCATACCTAACTCTTTGTGCGCCATTTCGCGGCCTCGAAAACGAATGGTAACTTTAGTTTTATCACCGTTTTCCAAAAACTGTTTTAGCTTGCCCAGCTTAATATTGTAGTCTCCAATATCTGTGCCAGGTCGAAACTTAATTTCTTTTACCTGAGTTTGCTTTTGGTTCTTGCGAGCCGCCGCTTTACGCTTGCTGTCCTCATACAAAAACTTGCCATAGTCCATCACTCGACAAACAGGAGGATCAGCATTAGGGGAAATCTCCACTAATTCCATTCCTGCTTTTTCCGCCAGCGCTAATGCGTCGGCCCGATCCATAATACCGGCTTGCTCACCGTTTTGATCAATTACTCGAATGCTTGGCGCCGTAATTTTTTCATTAATGCGCTGTTTTTTCTTAATGGCTATGGGAATACCTCAAACTCTTATTAAAACAACACTAAAACCACCTTAATAGAACTCACCGTATTCAGTTAAAAAGTGAGGCGTTTCAAGGGTTTCAGCAGTACAGGGCGCGAATTTTAAATTGGAACTCGCGTGGCCTCAATAGCTTCCGCCATTAAAAATGGCAAAAACTACAATAAACACAATAGAAAGCGCCAAATAAGCTGTATTTGATGCTTTTTACGAATGTTCTGGTAGACGCGATTGGATTCGAACCAACGACCCCCACCATGTCAAGGTGGTGCTCTAACCAACTGAGCTACGCGTCTAAATCTAGGTGCGCGACAATATCAAACCACAATCAGACTTTCAACGGTTTTTACCTGCTCAATGATCGGTTTTTTTAAACAGTAAATCCACACGAATTGTCAAACAGTGTGTCAAGAACATGACTTTTAATTGAATTTTGATAGTTAATGTCCATACTATGAGTCCGCAAGCGATTTCGACGATCGCTCTAACCATTTTATTTCAAGAGGATACAGCATGGACATTATGCAATTGGCGACTCAACTTTTAGGGTCCAAATTAGGGGGCAACTCTGGCGGAAATAACGATTTACTACAATCAGTGATCGGTAATTTATTAGGCGGCTCTGGCGGCCAGGGCATTGATCTAGGCTCTTTAGTCAGCGGCTTGCAAAATAGCGGTTTAAGCAATATTGCCGAATCATGGCTAGGCGACGGCGATAACGAACATATTTCACGCTCACAAATTGAAGGTATGCTGGGCTCAGAAAAGATCGCCGAAGCAGCGCAAGCGCTTGGCGCTGATCAAAACGATCTTTTGCGCGGCTTACAAGACATGATTCCTCAAGTGGTGGACAAATCATCAAGCGGCGGAAGTTTACTAGACTCGGTTGGCGGTCTAGGCGGCTTGGCAAGCATGGCGAGCAAATTCCT
>CALKRK010000145.1 GCA_937989675.1 uncultured Arenicella sp.
GTAAGGGTAATTCAGTTGAATCTTTTCGAACGTAAGACCTTAGTTAAAATACTCAAACCGGATATCGGCAAGCATAAAAAAAGCGAGCCTCAAATGAGGCTCGCGATATGATTTCAAAACTGTGGGACAGCAATGGCCCTACGGCGCCTTTCTAAAAACAATAGAAGCTTCGACCGTTAACTAACTTGAAGAATTTTCAAAGTATTCGTGTTCCCATCAACGCCGACCACATCACCGTAAGTAATAGCCACATAGTCGCCAGCATTCAAGTCAACCGCCTTGCGGACGTATTGAATAATGTCCTCCAGCTGCGCTTCGCGCTCTGACTCTCTAGGAAGATGAGCAGGACGTACGCCCTTGTAAAGAGCAACACCGTTCAATGTCGATTCTTTTGGAGAAATAGCCACCAACGGCAAATGCGTCTTAATACGTGACATCCAAAGCGCCGTGCTACCAGATTCCGTCAAACACACAATCGCCTTTATTGACTTAAAGTGATTCGCTAAATACATCGACGCCATCGCAATAGATTCATCAACAAACTGAAAATCCATTTCAACTCGGTGCCGAGACACCTGCGTAAGCGTGTGCTTCTCAGTTGAAGTAATAACATCGTACATAGTCTTAATAACTTCAACTGGGTAGTCCCCCACCGCCGTCTCAGCCGACAACATCACCGCATCGGCGTAGTCAAACACTGCATTTGCAACATCAGATACTTCAGCACGGGTCGGCACCGGACTATCAATCATGCTCTCCATCATCTGAGTAGCAACGATAACCGGCTTATTCAAGCAACGAGAGCGCCCAACGATCTGCTTCTGGAAAGACGTAACCGCTTCAAAACCAACTTCAACCGCCAGATCACCACGTGCCACCATGACACCATCACAACTGTTGATCATTGAATCGATAACCGCTTCCGACTCCACAACTTCAGCGCGCTCTAACTTCGCAATCAGCTTAGTAGCACATCCTATTTCATCAAGTTTGGCGCGGGCATCTAACATATCTTCCGCATTAGAAGGAAACGACACGCATAAATAATCAAGGTTTTGCGTCGCCGCAAACGCCATGTCTTTCATGTCTTTAGGCGTAAGCGCATCCTCCGCCAAACCACCGCCCTTCAAGTTCAAACCCTTGCGCGACGATAACTTAGTGCCAGCGATCACTTTAGTATGAATAGCATTACCACTAACAGATAGAACTTCCAACTGCACACGACCATCATCTAGCATCAGTACTCGACCTGGGCCACAACTCTCGGCCAGCGTGTCACACAAGTAACTCACACCATCTGGGCTGCCGTCGGCATCTGGAATGTCAGAATCCAATAGCAATTCCTGCCCTACCTTCAAGGGAAATTGATCGCCTTTGATCGCCCCGATGCGAATTTTCGGCCCTTGTAAATCACCCAAAATGGCTACATTTTGCCCAAGATTTTCGGCCGCCTGCCGAATATTTAAAATGGACTCACCATGCGACTCGTGTGAGCCATGCGAGAAATTGATTCGGAAAACACTGCAACCATTGGCAATCATCTCTTCCAGAACGTCAACACTACCCGACGAAGGGCCGATAGTAGCGACAATTTTGGTTCTGTTTAGGTTCTTAATTTTGTAATTTTCTTTCATCAGATAAGCCGCGCGGCCGGTAAAACGGGTTTATGGAAGGGTTGATCGTCTAATTTTGCGGAATTCTAGCGTATTTGTTCATCAATGTATTGTAACAATTTTACAAGGATAGGTCTGCTTATTTATATGACAATTAGAAGTCAAAATCATTTACACGCTGACTGTCACCAGGTTTCTAATGTAGATTGAACGGTCATTTTCATATGCTAAACTTGCGCCCGGATTTTTCTATTCAACCAGACAACCAGTTTAGGAGTCATTAATGTCAATTGAATTACCAGCGCTACCTTATGCACGCGATGCGTTAGCACCAAGAATTTCAGAAGAAACCATCGACTATCACTACGGTAAACACCATCAGGCCTACGTAAACAACTTGAACGGCTTAATCGATGGCACCGACCATGCGGATAAATCGTTAGAGGAGATCATTCGCAGCAGCGAAGGTGGCCTGTTTAACAATGCCGCGCAAGTGTGGAATCACACATTTTACTGGAACAGCTTAAGCCCTAACGGCGGCGGCAAACCAAGTGGTGAGCTTGCCACAGCGATTAACGACGCGTTCGGCTCTTTCGACGAATTCAAAAGCCAATTTACGGCCAGCGCTGGCGGCAACTTTGGCTCGGGCTGGACTTGGTTAGTGAAAAACGCCAGCGGCAAGCTGGAAATCGTCAATACCAGCAATGCCGACACACCAATCACTGATCCAAGCATTACACCACTGCTTACGGTTGATGTGTGGGAACACGCCTATTACGTTGACTACCGCAATGCTCGCCCAGAATACCTAAAGAACTTCTGGGAGTTAGCCAATTGGGAGTTTGCTGCGGCCAACTTTAGCGCTTAGTAAACTCGTCATTTGACTCGTTTATTATCAAGCTAATTAGAAAGCCGGCAATTGCCGGCTTTCTAATTTGTATGTTCAAACTTTAGAATAGCGTCAGAATCTACCACCAGTCGTGAAGCCTCCTCCGCCACTGGATCTGCCTCCGCCACGAGGCAATCGAAAACCGCCACCGCCGCCTCTCGGCTTTGGCCAATGCCAGCTAGAGCCACGACGCTTTGAGCGTCTTGTTCTACCTCGCCGCCCTAATGTTCCACCACCCAAAATATCACCAAGCTCACCAAGCCCGCCACTACCAAAGTCTGGCATAGAGCCAATGTCACGGTAACGTTGATTCCGCTGTAGTACTCGCCATAGGTCAGCCCCCGATACCACGCCCTGCAAAAACTGCCCTAACACGCTAGCAATAAGGGTTTCATTTCCGAAACCTGAACGTACATCGTCGTACCGAGCGTTTTTGAAATCCCGCCGCACTTTTTCAAGGTCTTTAAGTTTATTCAACCTACGGCCATGCAAGGTACGAACATCATTTAGGTCACCTCGTGTATCAGCCAAGCGCGCATCTAGATTTTGCAGTTCAATAACCAATTGATCGTCAGTAGGTGACACGGTCTCTCGCACATAGCGGTGCACCGCTTGTAGGTTTTCATGATCCATGGCTTGGGTAAGGCGCGAGAGGCAACGCTGAATATACTCATCTTCGCCGGCGACAAATCGAGCGCGTTCACTCAATTGGCTATTGAGTTGCTCTTCCAACTCTTCAAGCGAATCGTCATGGCTATCGAGGTCAGCGCGTAACGCCTCTAACTCTACTTCCAAGCTTGGCCGGCCAGCTTGCTCCAAAGCGTCCAGTTCTAACTGCTGCAATGTCATGTGTTCTTGATCGGCTGCATCACCGACACTATCAGCGTGTTCAGTCAAACGCTTAGGTATTTCAGTTAAGTTCCAGTAGTTGATGCGCGACTCTTCATAGCCAATTAAGCGCGCAACCCAGGAATCCATAAATCTGGAAAACAAGCCGCCGTTATACTCAGTGGTACCAAAACCTCGCTCCCATAGATAGATAAATAGCGCATCATCTTTATACGGCGCGGCTTTTTCAGCCATGTCAGCCTGAGCTTGCTCCACTTTACGCTCTGCCTCAGCTGATACAGATTCGGCCAGCTGCGCTTTACTAAATTGCGCGAGATACACTTCATCTTGTTTTAGAGCTTGCTGAACGCTGGCCTCAACATCGACTATTTTCTGCGACGTGTTATTAACTCGCTCCAGCAATGCACCACGTTGAGTTTCCGCCTCGGCAATTTGCTGGTTAAGCTCATCAATAGCTTGATTCACAGACGCTAAAGCGCTTTCTCTTTGCTGCAAAATCTCAACCGCTTGCTGGTCGGCCGCCGTCAATCTGGCCTGCAAATCACCTTGTTCTATTTCCACCAACCGCACAGTAGCTATATCGTTAATAAGTTTAACTCGGTGCCTTTGATTCACCGCCAAGCTATCGGTTAATTGCTGCAACTGACTATCTAAGCGAACAACTTCATTGCGTATTGTTTGAAGGCTTTGATCTAAATTCTTAAGTGCTGACGTACCTGTCCACATGTTACCACTCCGTGATGGTTGCGCCAGTTGTCGGGATGCTAAACGTGGGCTTCAAATACCCAACCGCTTTTTTGCCAACAATATTACCTTGGATGATGCCATCGTCTTTTTTGTCAGCAACTACTTTATAAAAGGTTTGTTCATTCACTCGCAAGCCCCATGACTTTTTGCGGGCGGCACGATTATTTTCCTGGTTCAAAATGGTCAACTCCACCACTTGATTGTTCGCGTCAACGGCCTCTACTACTAGGTAGTAATTACGGCCACTTGGATTATTCGGAGGGCGCCTAAAAAAACCAGAGTCGCGCTCGGGGTCAGAGACAACTCTAATCTCATAAGACTGCGATAACTGCTCTTTAACCGATTGCATATTCGCCAACACAGCTTGCGCCTTATCAAACTCGCCTGCGTCAATCGCGCTGTTTGCGCGGCTCGCTGATTGCGTTGCCTCTTCGACGACGGAAGGGTTTTTCGCGAGGGCGTTTATCGAAGAGAGCTGGGTTTGTACCTGCTCAGGCAACTTACTTTTGAGTTGCCGTTCGGGCAGCACATCCGTTGCAAAGTAAACACCATAAAAGAGACTACCAACAACAGATAGAAAACCCACAGGCTTACCCCAGCGGCCACGGCTTACCCAAATATGCGCTAGCTTTGTGCGCCAGCTTCTCGGTACAGGCTTATATTGGAAGCGCTCTTGCTCTAGAGCATCAATACCCTCTTCCAGCACGCGATCGGGCACTTCAATGCCCTGACCGCGATACATCTCGCGTAGGCGTTCAAGCAGCCTAGCTCGACGACCTTCGCCGTCGAGTTCTCGTTCTGCGATGCCTTGTTGGTGCCGTAGCGTATCAACAACATCCATGGCCGCCATTAGGTCTTCTAATGGCGCTTTCTCAACCGACTCTACCATCGTTAAGGTCTCCCAATAATGGTAGTTAGAATTTAGCTGGCAGTGGCAGCGACCCTCCGCGCTGAATAATTCTTGCCATGCGCTGCTTACCATCTTCAACCGAATCTCTTATTTCTTCAGCATTTTTAGTCGACAGAATGCGCATTTCGTCAATAATCTCTCTTGAGCGTTCTTGAAAATTGACCACAGAATCCACCAACTTCTTAACCGCGTCGGCTCGAATCGTTGGCCCATAACCCGCGCGGACTGCCGCTTCTTGTACTTCACCGCCAATATCAGCCAAATCTTCCAAGCTCTTAGACACGCCTTCTTTCATTGCTTCCAAAGTCTGGGTACTCTCATGCAAGCCAAACAAGCCAGTGAACGATGCCGTTAATGCGGTTAACACCGACTCATTAGTGCCGAAAAATGTGATCGCCTGTTTATAAACGCGTTCTTTCGCACTGTTGGTCTGCATCAAGCGAGCCATAATCACCTCTGACGTGTTGTAACTCACGGTAAGGTTGTCGGAAATATCTTTGGCAACCTGATAACGGTCTTCCGAAAACTGGAAATCTCGCATACGTTCATCGCGAGCCAATTCTAATTTCGCTCGTTCAGCGATATCTTCTCCAGCGAAATTCTCCACAGTAGTATTCGCTTGTTCAAGAGCGCCTTTAGCGGAATTCCAAATCGCCTCTGTTTGCTTCAATACATCTAACGCGTATATTTCAGATTGCTTTATCGCCCCACGAAAGTCTTGATAAGCTTCTAAAATTACTCGTTCGCGCTCGATCTGCTCACGAGAATCATCGGCCACTTCTAGATAGACATCTTTAATCTCATCAAAGCGAGATGCAATATCACCACGAGTGACCTTCATCCATACATTATTAATCCGTTCGAAGGTATCAACTTTACCGTCACCTAGCTGGTCAACCATGCGTTTAGCATCGCTACGGATTGAGTTAAATGACTCGGTGATTTTTTCATATCGCTCCCCAACACGCATCTCAGAAACTTGCTCGCGCACAATGTCGTTAAACACCGATGCCTGAGTTAAAGTCCTTGCAATTGCGACCACTTTTGCTTCGTCGATATCAGTTAACTTCTGCAACAATGAAACCACTGGCGCCTCGTCGACCTTATCTGGCATTAGCCCCAAGTCGCGGATTTGTGTTAGAGCTTTGTCGAGATAATGAAACGTCGTATTGGCCATGGTTCCCCCTTTGACTGTGAACTAATTGGCTATAAAAAGAATAGGTTAGGGTTTATTAAGTCGGCAAACCAAACAATCGGCAGCGACTCTATGTTATGAAGTAACGAATCTATGTCACGCGAAATCAAATTACATATTCAGCGCTTCAATCTATCGAACTACACGAATTAATTCAATATTACATGCTGTTCCAATAGTATCGCAAAGATTCAATTTCAAGTGTTACAAAGCGCAAACGAACAAACCATAAGCAGAATTACTCGCTTAAATATATCCGCTCGACGGTTCATAATGTATAGTCTGTTGCGCTTCAATTTGGTGCATTTACTTATCCACAAAATCTGTGGATAACTTTGTGAACAAAACACATCAGCGCTGATAGTTACAGACATTTGAGAAAATTGATTAATTATTAATCAATTTGATTTATTGTTAAAAATCAATCACTTAATAACAATTCGTAAAGTAAAATTTTAGAAAAATTAACTAATCTGCAATATTTCTCGAAATATCACGCTCCTGTGTACAACTCACTTTTCCACAGATTTAGAACAAAAAACACTCCTTTTGGATAGACATCTCTTATGCAAACCGTTGGACTCTTAAAAAGACTGCTTGTCATGATCTACGACGGCCTACTTTTATTCAGCCTCGTTTTTCTATCGTCGGCGCTTCTGATGGCCATCTATAAGTTTGGGATTGCGCCAGACAGCTTTTTCGAAATTAGCCAGGCCGAGGGTAATAGCCGCGTTTTGAGCAACTTCGCTCGAGTGTTGGGGCTGATAATTGTTGGCGTAAACTCTATCGCCGTGAGTTACTTTTTCTTCGGATGGTTTTGGACCCACGGAGGTCAAACTCCCGGGATGAAAGCCTGGAGCCTTTATCTAATAAAGCCCGATGGTAAATTTGTTGATTGGAAAATTTCGGCACAACGCTACGCAGCATCGCTGCTGTCTTGGGCTGTGTTTGGGCTTGGCTTCACCTGGATATTACTCAATCGCAAGCAACTTGCTTGGCACGACAGCCTAAGCAACACCAGAGTCGTTAAACACAAACCGCAGAAAAACTAAGCTCCAGTTTCGTCAAACGACTCGCCGAATCATCACGAAACTGAGCGCACAAACCATCATGGTTGGAAGCGCCGCCCCCAGCATCGGCGGTATGCTAAACAAAGTCACAAAATAGCTAAAAGCCTGATTCAAAATAAAGAAACCCAGGCCAATCATGATACCCATAAACAGGCTGCGGCCTAGGTTCCCGCTACGCGCTTCCTTAAAGACAAATGGCACGGCTAGAATTAGCATCACCAAGGTGGCAAACGGCGTGACTATTTTGGACCAAAAGGTCAACTCGTAGGTCGCCGTATCTTGCCGGTTTGATCTTAGATGAGAGATATAGTTTTGTAGCTGCCAGATCGAAAGTTGATCTGCCTTGGTTTGGAATACACGTAAAATTTCTGGTTCAACATCGGTACTCCAATAAGCGGCACTTACCTCGTCGGCCGCTGAGCTTTTCTCATTAATCATGGTTCGCCGTAAACCTTTAAGCAACCAGCGTTGGTTGTCTCGATTGTATTCGCCCTGCTCTGCGGTCGAGAGAAAACGTAGGAAGTTGCGGCTGTCGAATTCGAATATTTTAACTTTTAACAAAGTTAAATCCGGCAACACCTCTCCAATACTTATATAGGCATTGTCGTCGCGCATCCAAACACCGCGCTCGCCTTTGCGCCCACCTTTGTTTTGAATCGACTCAGCTTTAACTTCTAGTGCTCGGGTTTCAGTATACGGGGAGACAACTTCCCCCATGAACATAGCGATCGCGGCCAATATCAAGCCGACTTTAACCACCGATAACACAATACGTTGAACCGACACTCCGGCGGCGCGCATGACAATTAGCTCTGAATCGCGCGCAAGAACCGAAAGACCCAAAATAGAACCAATTAGCGCCGCCATCGGAAAGACTTCATACAAGGTCTTTGGAATACTCAGAATGACATACTGAACGATCTGCATAATGCCGTAGCTACCGCGATCCAAGTCGCCTAACTCATCAATAAAACTGACAAAGGTAAATAGGCCGAGCAGCACAACAATCGTCACCATGATGTGCCGAACCAAAATTTTACCTATATACAGATCAAGAATTCTCACCAGCTACTCCCTTACGCCGTTGCTCTTTTTTGCTTAAACACAGAAATCTCTGGCAACAATGGCAAATTATAATTACGACGATATAGGCAATAACACGCCAAGATAAAGTACAAACCATGCACTATCCAAATCGGCGCACCGCTAGTTGCCTCTCCCTTTTTGATCAGCGCAACGGTATACCCTAACAAGTTGGTGTAGGTCAGATACACGAGAAACGCTAGCACCATGCCCGTGGACTTACCACGCCGTGAATCAACGTGTGCTAAGGCCAGCGCAAATATCGCTAAAACCGGCAGCGTAAATACTTTAGCAACACGCCAATACCATTCGCTGCGCAACTTAGGCTCGGTCGAATCGATGAGTTCACTATTTGGTCGCGAACGCACTGGCAAATAAATCTTAGTCTGGTTTTTAGGTTCGATACGTAAAGCGTACTTTTCGAAGTCCACCACCCGATAATCCGGCGAACCCGGGTTGCCTTCATACCGTGAACCGTTCACTAGAACCAAAAATTGGTCTTGCGTTTTCTCGTCTTCCATTCGATAAGCCGTTTTCGCGAAAACAACGCCTTCACGATCAAATGACGCACCATACACAAACACGTTTTCATAGTTTCCAGTTAGCCGGTTGTAGTCCTCGACAAAGTAGACTCCATTACCATCCTTTGCGTCCACAAATCGGCCAGTTACAACACCAGAAACCTCATTACTCTGCCGAAACTGCTGCTCTAAGGTATAGCCTTTGGCAAGCGACAGGGGGGTAAGATAAAAGGAAAAGAATGCAACTAATCCTCCAAGAATAACGATCAGTACGCCAAGGGGCTTCAGAAAATGAAACACTCCCAAGCCGGCGCTTGCCAATACCGCCATTTCTTGGTCTGAATACCAACGGTTAAGCACCATAATCAGCGCGATATAAAACATCAACGGCAGCATGACATCTAAATACGATACCATTTTGAGCAGCACCAAGCTGAGCACACCGCCAACCGGAATAATGCCTTCAGCCGCCTGGCTTAGAAAACCCATGACCCGCATCACCAAAAAAATACTGATGATCACAAAGGTCACCGCCAAGGCCGTGCGCAAAACTTCGGTGATAAAAGACTTATTTACAATCACTGATTAATAATCACTTATTTTAAAAAACGCTTGCGTATACAAACCTTGCATATAAAAAACACAGCGGCTGGTTCAATTTACCGGATATTCGGATTCACAGATTCGGGCTATAATCGCCCGAAGCGCCATATTGTAGCAAGCAATGAACAATAAATGGCGAATGACTAAATATTTAAAATAAGGAACCCACTGTGAAAATTCAGCTTAAAGCCAGTAAAAATCTACAGCAGAAGACCGACTGCCTCGTTGTCGCGCTCAAACCGCTAAAAAAAATCGCCTCACAACAAGCCGAGCTCAATAAAGCAACGGGAGGAACAATTGACCGTTTGCAAAGCAGCGAACAGTTTAGTGCCAAAAAATCGGAGTTTGCTAACCTGATGGTTCCGCAGGGCATTGGCGCCAAGCAAATCTTATTCGTTGGCACTAGCGACGATAAGAAATTAGGTTTGGAAGCAACACGCGAATTACTCAACAGCGTTGCAAGTAAATTAAAGGCGCTAAAAATAACGGAAGCGACTTTTGACCTCAGTGCTCTGGTTGCTAAAAGTGATATTGGGTCAGTAAGCCGTCATTTAGTTGAGGCGCTGGGCGATAAAGAGTATCAATACATCATGCAGCCGAAATCAGCTCGTGGTCCAAAACCAAGTAAAGGCTTCAAAGCCACCCTATGGTGCGATGATCGCGCCCAGCTAGCTGCTGGCAAAAAAGGCGCGGCAAGCGGTTTGGCCATCAACAACGGCAAAACTTTAGCCAAAAACCTAGGCAACATGCCAGGTAATGTGTGCACACCGACCTTCCTAGCGAGCCAAGCGAAGAAAATGGTTCGATCACACGGCCTAAAAGTCAAAGTTCTCAACGAAAAAGAGATGGATGAACTGGGCATGGGCTCTTTGCTTTCTGTGAGCAAAGGTAGCCGTGAACCAGC
>CALKRK010000146.1 GCA_937989675.1 uncultured Arenicella sp.
GGATGTAATGGTAATTGTCCCACCGGTCAATTCTTCCAATTTGATGGTGCCATCACGCGCGGATTCGGCAAGCTGCGTGACCGTCGCAGCATTATCCCAAAGACTGGCGGCTTCGGCATGATGCACCACCGTTACGTTCAGACCGCTGTCGGTCTGGGTTGCAATACCGATGTTTACCGCGCCGAACTGATGAACCACACCAGCCTCATCGTCGTAGCGCGCGTTCAATTCAGGCTGTTCGCGAACCGCTTCGACAATCGCGCGCATCATAAAGGGCAAAAGCGTAAGCTTAGGTCGCTCGCCTTGGTGCTTTTTGTTAAGGACGGTGCGCAACTCCTCCAACTCTGTCATATCAACTTCTTCGACAATCGTAATATGAGGGATGCGTGATTTCGACAAGGCCATCTTTTCAGCGATCTTACGCCGCATGCCGACTACTTTGACATCTTTGATACGTGTTCGTTTCGCATGTGCACGACCACCAGTCGGCTGGCCACCGCTTTCAATAAAGTCACTCAGGTCTTGATGGTTAATACGCCCAGCCGGGCCAGAACCAGACACATGTCGAAGGTCGATTCCCTCTTCTTTCGCTCTCGCTCTCACTGAAGGCGCAGCAAGCGGCTTTGCAGTATTGGAAATGCGCGTATGCGATGACTCTTTTGGTTTCAATGACGAGGCTGGTTTGTTTTGCTCGGTTACAGGTTCAGACACCGTTTCCGTAGCTAAATTAGGTGATTGCTCAGTTTGTTCCAGGCCCGAGGCATCTGGTTTCTCGGAGCGACCAACCTCGGAGTCATTTCCTTCACCGTCAACTTCGATCTGAATCAACTTTTCACCCACCGGGATCATGTCGCCAATATCACCACCGAGCCAACTTACCGTTCCCGACACCGAACTCGGCACCTCGACGGCAGCTTTGTCGGTCATTACAGCGGCAACAACATCATCTTCATTGACTGGATCGCCTACTTTAACGTGCCACTCTACCAATTCGGCCTCGGCGATACCTTCACCAACATCAGGCAAGCGGATTGTATAAATGCCCATCGTTAACTCTCCATCATTTGATGCAATGCATCAAGCACACGACCCGGGCCAGGAAAATAATCCCATTCCTGAGCATGCGGGTAAGGTGTATCCCACCCGGTCACACGTACGATTGGCGCTTCTAGGTGATAAAAACAACTTTCTTGGACTTGCGACATAAGCTCGGCGCCAAAACCGCTCGTCTTGGTCGCTTCGTGCAACACAAGGCAACGCCCAGTTTTCTTTACTGACTCTTGAATCGTATCCAGATCGAGAGGCAGCAGTGTGCGCAAATCAATAATTTCAGCATCAACACCAGCTTCCTCCACAGCCGCTTCGGCGACATAAACCATCGTGCCATAGGCCAGTATTGTCACATCATCACCGGCACGACGAATGGCCGCTTTGCCGAGTTCTGTGGAGTAATATCCGTCCTTAACATCGCCCAGTTCATGCTTCTTCCAGGGAACAATCGGCTTTTCATGATGACCGTCAAACGGGCCGTTATAGAGCCGCTTAGGCTCTAGAAAAATCACCGGATCAGGGTCTTCGATTGCGGCAAGCAATAAACCTTTCGCATCTTGAGGGTTAGACGGCATTACCGTTTTAAGACCAGCCACATGCGTGAAAAAAGCTTCTGGCGATTGACTGTGAGTCTGCCCGCCAAAAATGCCTCCACCGGTTGGCATGCGAATAACCAAAGGGCAAGTAAAATCGCCCGCTGAGCGATAGCGCAGGCGGGCCGCTTCTGAGGCAATTTGATCAATGGCGGGGTAGACGTAATCGGCAAACTGAATTTCAATCACCGGATGTAAACCATAAGCCGCCATACCAACGCCAGCACCGACGATACCCAATTCACTGATCGGGGTATCGAAACAACGGGTCTTGCCGTATTTAGTTTGCAGGCCGGCCGTACAACGAAACACGCCACCGAAATAGCCAACGTCTTCACCAAACACCACTACCCGCTCATCACGCCCCATTGCCACATCATGCGCGTCGCGAATGGCTTCTATCATGGTCATCTGCGTCATGCTTAGTAACCTGCCTCTTGACGTTGACGCACAAGGTGTGGCGGCATAGTTTCATAGACGCCTTCGAACATATCGCGTGGTGAGGGCATCTTTCCGGCGCCCAAAGTTCCAATCGATTCGGCTTCTTTTTGCGCCGTGATAACGGCTTCGGTAATTTCTTCCTGCGCAGCTGTGTGCTTTTCTTCTGTCCACTCACCAATCGCGATTAGATGTTTCTTTAGCCGATCAATGGGGTCCCCTAGAGGCCAAGCTGCGCCCTCTTCTTTTGCTCGATAGGCAGACGGGTCATCTGATGAGGAGTGCCCTCCAGCTCGGTAAGTAACGTGCTCAATCAATGTTGGCCCCAAACCTGCTCGCGCGCGTTCACTCGCCCATTGGGCTACAGCATGCACCGCTAGATAGTCGTTACCATCTACTCGTACCGACGGAATTCCAAAACCATGCCCACGAGCGGCAAAAGTGCCAACACCACCACGGGCGATGCCCTGAAAGGTGGAGATCGCCCATTGGTTGTTAACAATGTTCAGCGCAACCGGAGCCTTGTAAGTAGAGGCGAATACCAAGGCGGCGTGAAAATCACTTTCAGCGGTTGAACCGTCGCCAATCCAACCAGCGGCAATCCGAGTATCTCCAGATATCGCAGACGCCATCGCCCAGCCCACGGCTTGCATAAATTGCGTGCCCAAATTGCCAGAGATACTGAAAAAACCATGCTCTTTTGACGAGTACATAATCGGTAACTGACGACCATGCAATGGATCTTGCGAATTTGAATAAATCTGATTCATCATTTCCGTTAATGGATAGCCACCCGCAATCAGCAAGCCTGCTTGCCGGTAAGTAGGAAAGTTCATGTCATCGTCTCGCAATGCTTTTCGAAACGCGCAAGCAATGGCTTCTTCACCTAAGTGCTGAATATAAAAGCTGGTTTTGCCCTGACGTTGCGCATTCATCATCCGTGCATCAAAGATTCGCAAAGTCATCATATGCTGTAAGCCTACAACCAACTCTTCGCTACTAAGCGTACCCGACCATGGACCAACCGCTTCACCTTTAGCGTTCAAAACACGAATAATCGAAAACGCCATATCGCGAATATCGTTTGGGTCTGCGTCAATGGGGGGGCGCTCGACCTCACCTGCCTTGGGAATAACAAAGTCAGAAAAATCAGGTTCATCACCCGGGCGGCAGCCAGGCTCTGGCACACTAAGACTCAATGGCAGTGTTGTCGTCATACGACTAAATCTCCTCGATGGTGACTCGGTAACATAGAAAAACCTAGTTAACAAAGATATGCACCAACGTTACCTTTAATAATTTCTATATACTGACAGTATATCCACGGGGATACGCAAAAATTATGCTTTAAACCTCGCCAAAGTACACTTTATAGTCTAAATTAGACCTAAAAATACCATTTTACGAATAGAATGATAGAACTCACTCCTCAGGACATTAAGATTCTGGAACTTCTACAGAGCGATGCAGACCGCAGCTCTTCCGAAGTAGCGGAACGACTAAATATGAGTCAATCGCCCTGCTGGCGGCGTATCAACCGCCTAGAAAAGGACAATGTGATCGAGAAAAAAGTGGCGATACTAAACCGCGAAGCGCTGGGAATGGATTTGGTTGCCTTTACCACCATAAACCTAAGCAAGGCTGGGCAAAAGAACATGGAGATGTTCGAAAAAGCAATAAGCAAACTAGACGAAGTTGTGGAGTGCTATACCATGACTGGTGCTTGGGATTACATGCTCAAGATTGTGGTCAAAGATATTCGACATTACGAAATTTTTGTACGAAACCAATTGCTCGCCAACGTACCTAACATTGGTGAAATTCACTCACACATGGCGGTAACCGAAATCAAGAACACCACGGAACTGCCTCTTAAGAAACAACTCTAGTTTCACCCTCCACCAGCCGCATAGTCACTCGGCTTGTCGCTTAGGTAGAATCGAAGGAAGCAAGCGCAATAGAAAGTCATCATCCTCTGCGACTACCTTAATTGTTGCATTAAGCTTATTGAATCCCGAGGCTGGCTCCCACAAGTTTTCGTTCGCAAGCTGGATACTGTATTCTGGTCTTTCCAGCACCCGGCCGTTGGCACTTGGGTCAGCGATGTGCAAGAGAAGCTCATACTCTCCCAATTCAATATTTCCAATCACTGCTCGCGCGCTAACGGAAGAAACCTCACCAGCAAGCCATTTCTGCGCATTGACGTTTGCACCAACAAGGGGGTAAGAATAATACTTATTGCTTACCGTATGCCTTAAAACCAAATTAAGCACTCTTGGATTAACAGCCGCCGCAAAACCAACGTTTTCTATTTCCAAACGCACAGCAACGCTACCAGCCAGAGACACATTAGAAGGTGCGTCGGCCTCACGTAAGACGTAACGATAACCAAGCCGTTTTTTTATATCACTTAAGCACCCTCCCGTCTGCCAGTCGTTATTCACTTCATTGTTATAATCGGAATTCAAATATGTATAGTGATAACGCTCCAACGACGCCAGCACCTGACCTCCAGCTACTGACTCACAATCGTTCTGAGGGCTGTAAGCATCCGAACATGTTTCTCCGCCCACTAAAGTGAAACGAGAGTCACGACTCAAATATTCTTTCAACGTCGCTGAGTTTCCTTGAGATACCGGGCTTGAATTATTTCCATAGTCGGCAAATGTGCCTAGGTCATCCTGACTGGCTAGAAAACAATCATTGTGCACACCGATGCGGGCAATATCACTCTGATCAAATGCATTACTGCTAGATAACGGCGCTGTGCTAAGAGGAGCATTTGGTCCAAACAAGAATCGTTGCTTGGATTGCGGATAGCGAACCTGAAGCATTCGACTCACAGGCAGAGCCGCAAGCAAGGCTGCATTTACCTCGTTTCGATCTTCCCAGTTTTGGTTAGTTAAATATCCAACTCCACCGTTGACAGATGGATCACCAAAATGATCACTGTAGTAATTCTCCCCCCAAGTACCGATAAAACCCTGCTGCAAACCCAAAATCACATCTGAGTTGCTTTGTAACACAGGCACTAGCTGATTGATATGAGCCAGTACTCGTTGCTTGCTAACATCTCCGTATGGCGGGCAAATAAAACCCGCTGCACAGTCACCAGCGACCGGAGTAATGGTATACGAAAAACGTATAATTAGACGAACACCCGCCTCTCTGGCCGTATTGAAATCAGCTTGAACATTATCAAGAAAGTTGTCGCTTAAAGTATTGGTGTTTACAAAACTATCAAGCACATAATGCCGCAAAGCGATCGAGCTCTTAACCGTATAGTTAGCTTGAAATGGAGTGTAAGCGTTGATGCGACGCTCAACTAATTCATTTTCTGTAAGGGCGGTAAACGAACTGGTATTGGTTGTGTATGGGTAATAAAAGCCGCGATCTGGGTTTGTTATATCTTCGTCTGATTCGACATAATTGATCGTTACAGCACCACTATTTACAGTAACTATATTTACAGTGACTAGAAGAGCGCAAACCAATATACATCTAAGCACATTCATCAAATCACCCTCTTAAGGCTAAACTCACTTTGGGACTAAAATCATTACGAGTCGATCTCAGCAAGTATTTTCAAATTCCCGTCTCGCCCGCCAATTGCGGCTTGCTCCTTCAAGATGGCCCGCAAAGTCTCAATAGTCGTCATAGGGTTAGCCATGACCACACGAAATACCGAAACCGGCTCACCGCCATAACGTACCTGTGAAAAACGAGTACGTGACACAAACGTTTTACCCGACGCACGCTGTTGCTTTTGCATACGTTTAGTTAGTCTGTCGAGCACTTCATTAATGGCTTTTTGCTCTTTGCTTGAAGCGTTGCGCAACTTGGCCTGCACCGCCGCTGGTACATAACGATAGTTCAGTATGTTTAGCTCAGGGTCGGTGATCAATTCAAAATCTGGGTGCTCATCAATCATGCCTGCAAAGCTTTTGGCTTTGTCGACATTCTGGTCGATAATAATTTCATAACCCTTGCGGCCAATAATATGGAATGCCGCATGCACCAGCATCGCCATGCCTGGCCGACTGCCTTCAATAGAATACTGCCCTAAATCTTTAGAACCAGCCCTTAGAATGTACTCCGCATGATGCTCAACCGCACCCAGTGCCATTGAATTTTTAAATACCACCATGCCTGCACCCATTGGCACATAAAGCTGTTTATGCGCGTCGATCGTGACCGAATCTGCACGTTCAACGCCCTTTAATTTGTGTTTGTGGGTATTTGATAATAAAGTCGGTCCGCCCCAGGCGGCATCTACATGAAAGTGCGCGCCAAACTCTTCAGCAATATTCGCCATATCATCGAGTGGGTCGACCATCCCGGTCTCTGTAGCACCGGCGATACCTACGATGGCTAAAATACCAATATTGTCTCTTTTCAGGCGAGCACAGGTGTTACGCAGCTCCTTCACGTCTATCTTGGACTTCGCGTCCGTTGGTACAGACACAACGTTACTGCGGCCAATACCTAAAACATCCGCGGCTTTGCCCAATGAATAATGCCCTCGCTCGGATACGACTATGGCTAAATCTTTATAGCCACTGTGCGCCAACGCTCGAGCGATACCTTCTTTGGCAAGCCCTGCGAACCCATCCGTTGGCCGGAACATTTGGTTTCGAGCTACCCAAAGGGCCGTGATATTAGCTGTTGTTCCGCCGGAGCAGAAAGAGCCAAGCGCGCGCCGGCTATTATGCAAATTATCTTCGTAAAACGCTGAGTCACGTTCATAAACGATGCCATGCAACATACCAAGTACCTGGCGCTCTAGCGGTGTAAAGGCTTTGGATGTTTCAATTTTGACCAGATTTTGATTTAGCGCCACCATTATGCGCGACAAGGGCAACATAAAATACGGCAGCGGTGTGGCCATATGGCCGATAAAACCAGGCGCCGAAGTATGCACCGAGTGAGCAACCAATTTCTCCATCACAAAGTCGGTATATTCAGATACGAACTGTGGTACTTCCGGGAAATCGCTATCAGAAAAATCCGCCTCGATGGCTTTTAGAGACTTCTCTCGTGTAACAATACGGTCAGTCAGAAAGCCCATCAAATTAGCCGATATTTCTTTATCAATTGCCCCCAGCGTGCTGTTAGGCGCTTCCGGCACAGTAAAAATACGATACAAATTCTCGAGGCTCGCGGTAGCAAGCGAATGCGAGTCAAAGTGATCGTCGATTTTTGCCGAAATATTTTTCAAAAGTCAGGGAGAGCTCTGTGTCCGAGTCATTATGGTCAAGTGCTCATTTTTCGAGCGGTCGCTCATTATAAGGGCTAGGCGTGAGCCCGACAAATACGTTTAGAAGGACTATTCTAATTACTGAAAAGCAAACACAATCGCTTACATTGATGATTTAAGCACACTAGCAACACTGTCTAGCCACCTATTGGGGCTCGCAATCTGCCCAAAATGCCCGACGCCAGTCATAATTTCCAGCGTCGACTCAGGGCAAACCACCTTGTGTAAATGATGTGCCATTTGCACGCGTGCAACCTGATCGGCATCACCCCAACAAAAATTTACCGGCACCGAGCGAGAGATTGCCGCGAGCGCCGGAAGCCAACGCGAGTGCTCATAGCGCCGGCGATCATTCAAATATCGAATAATGTGATGATTCTTTTGATGGCCATTCTGCAATTGGCAACTCTGCCAGAGCAATTGTATGTCTTGCTCACTCAAACCATCTTTTTGCCCCAAACCAACACCGTGCGCACTCGCGACTGTGCGTTTAAACAACGGATACTTAGCACGGCTACTCAATAACGGCCCTAATTTTCGGTTCAATAACAGTTTTTGTGTGAATCGCAGTTTGGCCATACTCAAGACCATTGAACCGTTGGTGAACGTCGCACTGAGGACCCCTGAAGAGTACCAAGTCGGCAGCAAACCTGCCTGTTGACGCGCGAGTACTTCTGTCAGCACGCTAGTACCCATATCATGACTAATAATGTGTCCGCCAATAATTCTCAAGCGTTGCCATACTTGGAAAGCCGCATCAGCCTGCGCTATTAACGAGTAGCTGTACTCCTGCTCTGGCTTATCACTAAAACCATAGCCAGGAAAATCAAACACCACGATGCGTCTAAAAACCTGGCGCAACCCAGCAATTACTTTGTGATAAGAGAAGGATGATTCAGGAAAGCCATGCAGTAGCAGTAAAGTACTCTCTGGCGCAGCGCTAGCGTCACCAAAGTCACGATAGAAAACGCGCAGCCCAAACGGCTCGATAGTAACGAAGTCGCCGCCGTTCTCCCACGTTAATAATTGAGCGTCGAGCTTAGGCTCTGGCATGACAAAGGTAAGCCCGTTCTGTAGTGGAATATAAGAAGGTCAAGTTTCTATTTGCCCTAAATTAGCGTCAATCACCGCGCCATTAATGACTGGATTTTGACTCGCAAACCAAATGGTCTCGGCAATTTCGCTGGGCTGTGCGAGCCTACGATGCGCAATGCCTGCGGTTATTTGCTCGTATATCTCAGGGTTTGCACCCAGATGCTCACTGAGCATTTCAGTCTCAGTAAAACCAGGGCAAATCGCCGCCGTATGTATCATGCTTCCAGCCAAGTCTTGGCAGCTGGCACGCATCTGGCCAATTACCGCGTGCTTAGAAACAACATACGCATGGGTATTGGCCACCGCTTTCATACCTAGGGTCGAGCTGATGTAGACGATAGACGAACCCTTCTTCATAAAAGGAATCAGTAGAGCGTTCAATTGAGCCGCCGCAACAACATTGAGCTCCAGCACTTGTCGTAGCGTATCAGCCTCAATGCTTTGCACCGTTTCCTTGGTCATCATAGCCGCGTTATGCACCAACACCAATTGTTCAGGCTGACCAATGTGATTCAAAACGGCTGGCATTTTTGTTGGCCAGTTTGGGTCAAGCAAATCAATGGCGTGGTTCAAGACACCGTCAACCGCACACGGCGAGCGAGAAATATTAACCACCTGAAACCCGCTTTGTGAAAAACGCGTTGCTGTCGCTAAACCAATACCCTTACTCGCGCCGGTAATCACCATCACCTTACTCATGCTACTTCCTCTTTTTGTTTTTCGGTATCCAAGCCAAGGTACGGTCTTAGCACACTGACCAGCACGTAAATGATTGGTGTATCAGCCAATGCCGAAAACAGTTTGAATAGATAATTACTTAGCATAAGCCCTAAAACCACTTGCCACGACATTCCGCCCGCTAGGATCACAGCCCCAAAGGTCACGCTAATCACAGTGATCGAATCAACGGCTTGGCTTACTAGGGTGCTTCCATTATTACGCAACCATAGATGCTTGCCACCGGTTTTTTGTTTAATCCAATGGAACAGAAATACATCAACATACTGTGCCAGCACGTAGGCCAGCATCGAAGCAAACACAGCACCAGCGGTACTGGCGTAGATCAAAGTAAACAACTCCACAGAATCGCTTACGCTAGATCCATCAGGCAAACCAACATCGGCCGACAACTGCAATGTTTGCCAGGGCGGCTGAGTCGTCGGGTCAATCGCTGGCAAGGCATTGCCAAGCCACATAATCCCTAAAATAAAAAAATTGAGGATCAGACCAACGGTCACCATAAAATTAGCGCGTGCGCGCCCATAGAGCTCAGAGATTAAGTCTGTGCATAAAAATGTCAGCGGGTAAGCCAATACTCCAACCGCCAACTGCATGGGGCCAAGCTGTACAAAACGAGTAATGCCAATCACATTTAACAAGGTCATCGCGCATAGAAAAAAGCCAGCCAACAATAAGAACACTCGTTCTCTACGCTCTTGCAAAACTGAATCGCTGATCGCTAATCTACTCATTGTGCTCTCCAGCGGGCAATACCCCATTGGTTAGGCCCAGAGGAAACGCGAACCTCGAAGGCATGAATTTTCAAGCGCTGGAGCGCGTCCTGATCGCTTGTCAGTTCCTCTAAAAAGTAATGCGACAATTCTTCAATTGTCACGTTTTTTACCGGTAATAAAATTGTGTCGGTCTTCAATAGCGGCTGCGTTCGATGATTGTGCTTAACGTAGTAATAATCTTGGTCAGAACTGATTTGCAAATACGGTGAGTTTTCAGCAATCAAAGTGTATTCATCGTATTTGTGGCACAAATCTTTGAGAATTCTCTTATAAATAGCGTAGTCAAAACACAAACCATTCTCATCAATCTCCCCCGTTATCTCCACCGCCAAACGAAAATTATGGCCATGCAGCCGCTCTCTCTCTTCAGCTGAGAAGATGGTGAAATGCGCGGCTGAAAAATGCAGGTACTGTTTCTCAATTTCGATACTTGAGAGCTTGATTGGGCTTTCTTGAGGCATGAACTGGCTGTTTCCGGTTTGGCTTAATTAATCAGAATCTACACTAAAGCACGCGCGAACAACAGAGCGTGATGACTCCTGCGGCTTGATTCGCTTTTCACTACTTCTTAGCTCGTTCAATAACACCAAACTCCACCTCCATTGACGCCTTAAAATTCTGAAATGGCTCATTATCCATTGCCATTTGGATTGCCACAGTATCTTTAAAACTACCTCGCACCAATCGCTCCTTATTGACGCCATCATCCAACTCACGCCAGTTTGACACCATTGTTACGATAGTTGGCTGACATTCTAGAAAGGTGCCATACAAGGTTTGATAATCATGATCGTTTTTGTCATCCCGCTGCTCTAAACGACCGCAATCCATTGGCTTGGAATTGTTTGGCAGCCAGCTTGAAGCCCGGTTCTCGCCCTCTTGCATTTCCCCCGCGGTGAAGCGCCGAAGAGAGCTTATCAACCGTGTTCCGTCCTCTGAGATTAAATTGCGCGCTTCGAAAAAGCTTACGTTATTCGCAGCGGTGAATGTCATGGCCATTGAACCGACCGGATCATCATTCACAGTATATTTATTGCGCCCCTGATTGGGCCCTTCGCTAAAGCTTATGTAGAGGTATGTGTCGCCAGAAACCGGTGCCTTACGCAAGTCAGTGCCTGACTCGTTTGAACACGCTGATGCCAGCAAAAGCAACGGCACAATCCCCTTTTTCAACATTGAACTCATAGTCTACATCTACTCTATCTAAGGCTTACTCGACTGATTCATTATCTCAGCGAAAAACACATTATGCCAACACGCTATTCATTAGCGTACTTGTAAAGTGCAAGTTACACCCAATATTGAAAGAAAGTTAGCGCGTCGTTACTTGATGTTTTACTCCCTTATCAACGACTTTGAATTTCCATGGCAAATAATAATTACTCAGTCTTACTTCGGCTAACCTCGTTTCTTCTTAGGTATAAAAAGACTTTAATCGCCGCAGGATGCGCGTTGATTTTTACCGCCGGCGTAACGCTGGCGATGGGGCAAGGCGTTAAAGTCCTTATAGACGAGGGTTTCGTTGCCGGATCCACTGAGAAGCTCAACCATGCCGCCCTGTTTATTATCGGTGTTGCACTATTGATGTCGATTGGCACTTACACGCGCTTTTATCTGGTTTCCTGGTTAGGAGAACGTGTCTCTGCCGACATCCGACAATCTGTTTTTGATCATTTACTAACCCTTCACCCAAGCTATTTTGAGGAAAATCGCAGCGGCGAAATTATGTCGCGCCTTACTACCGACACAACTTTACTACAGACGGTCATTGGCTCCTCAGCATCGATGGCGTTGCGCTCATTTTTGACGTTTGTCGGTGGGCTGATTCTATTACTGGTCACTAACTTAAAACTAAGCGCCTTTGTTTTAGCGGGCGTGCCTGTTGTGCTATTGCCAATATTGCTGTTTGGGCGCCGGGTTCGGTCTTTATCGCGCAAGAGCCAAGATTCAATCGCCGACGTTGGCAGCCACGCTGGGGAGATCATCCAGCAAATAAAAACGGTTCAAAGCTACACACAAGAAGACAATGAAAAACAGGCGTTCGGCTTGCACGTTGAAGGCGCATTCAATGTCGCCAAGCGGCGTATCAAACAACGCGCATTGCTGATTGCCGTTGTCATCGCATTGATATTTAGCGCCGTCGCGGCCATGTTATGGGTCGGAGGCAACGATGTGATAAATGGTGTTATGACGGCCGGCGAACTTGGCGCTTTTGTATTCTATGCCATTATTGTTGCGGGCTCGGTGGCAACCATTTCAGAGGTTATCGGCGACGTCCAACGTGCTGTCGGAGCGGCAGAGCGGCTAGTAGAATTGCTTAATATTAAGAGCGTTATCAGTACGCCTGAAAAGCCGCAAACGTTGGATTGGAAAAGTGCCAATGAACTTGACGCACAATTACAAATCAACAACGTGACATTTTATTACCCGTCACGTCCAGAGCAAGCGGCACTGAAGAATTTAACGCTCAGTATCAATGAAGGAAGATCATTGGCCTTAGTTGGCCCTTCTGGTGCGGGGAAGTCGACAGTGTTTGAACTCTTGCAACGTTTTTATGACCCTCAAGAAGGCAATATCGAATTAGGCGGCAAAAGTATTCGAGAACTAAACCCCGTTGACCTTCGCACACAGCTCGCCGTAGTCGCACAACAACCCAGTTTGTTTAGCGGAGATGTGCTGCACAATATCCGTTACGGTAAACCAAGCGCAAGCTTCGAAGAAGTAGTAGAAGCAGCCAAAGCCGCGAACGCGCACGACTTTATAGAAGCACTGCCCGATGGATACAACAGCTTTCTAGGTGAGCAAGGCGTTCGTTTATCAGGTGGGCAGAGGCAGCGAATCGCGATCGCACGTGCAATACTGAAAGACCCAAGAGTGCTATTGCTAGACGAGGCAACCTCCGCACTCGACGCTGAGAGTGAGTTCCGAGTTCAGCAAGCATTGGAAAATCTAATGCAAGGTCGCACCACCGTGGTTATTGCGCACCGGCTCGCGACGATTCGCAATGCCGATCAAATTGCGGTGATGGAAAATGGCCAACTAGTGGCTCAGGGAAAACATCAAGAACTGGTCGACAGCTCGCCTTTATATCGACGCCTATCTGAACTCCAATTTCAGGAAACGGCGAATAAAGATGCTATGACTGAATAAACGACTTAAAAAAAAACCGGGCTTGTTTACGGCAATACTTTTAAGTAGGGCTTAACCACAACCTCAGCGTAAACACCGTTAAGTTGGTAAGGATCTTGGCTTGCCCATGCTTGCGCGGCTTCAAGTGATTCAAAGTCAGCAACAACCAAACTTCCGGTGAAACCAGCTTCTCCCGGTTCCGAAGAATCTACGGCTGGATGTGGCCCGGCAATCAGTATCCGCCCTACCTCATTCAACGCTTTGAGCCGATCAATATGAGCTGGCCGATGTATTTTACGTAGTGGAAGACTCTCTTCCACATCCTTACTAATAATCGCGTACCACATTTGATCAGTGCAAAATATCGGCGTGACCCGCCGTTTGAGTGTCATCAATTCGCTCGAGCTGAATATCTCGATAACGCTCGATACCCGCTTCAACCATAGACTGAGCAATATCAATTTTGTCCATTGGAAGTAAATCCTGAACTTGATCTGAGATATTAATCGTGACCAGCGGCTCATCCGGGTTGTCCGAACGACGCAAAGCGATATCACCATTCGCCAACTGCACGAGTTCTATTCTAGGTTCTGAGTTGTTTGAGTCTGACATACGTTCTCTCTATTTCATCCGGCACCTTGAGGCGCATCTTTGTAATGAAGAATGCGCACAGATTCTGTGCCGCGAGTTACACTTGGTTTATAGTGTCATTGACATAGAAACACAAGCGATCTGAGGTCGTAAACCATGAAAATTTGGAAAAAGGCCCTACTGGCTATTGTTTTACTCATTGCCTCTTTCGCCGTGTATTTACTCGTCAACGTTCGCAGCCTCGAGGTCGAAAGCCTAAGTAGTGACCTGCATGTTATCCGCGGCGTTGGCGGCAATACGATTGTCCTTAAAACGGATGCGGGCACAGTCGTGATAGACAGCATGACATTTCCGATGCAGGGCGGCTTAATTCGCGAAAAAGCCGAAGCGCTGACCGGCGCCGAAGTCGTGTTACTAATTAACACCCATTACCACCTCGACCATACCCATGGCAATCCGGGTTTCGCGGCAGGCACGCAGGTTGTCTCTACCGAACGCACCTTATCGCACTTAATTGCTTTGGACGCCGACTTCTGGGAAGGCGACGCCGCTCTGCTGCTACCCAACGAAACGTTTACCAATCAAAAGCAATTTAATCTTGGCAATAAAACCGTTACCGTTATTCACCCAGGTCGCGGCCACACCGATGGCGATTTGATTGTGTTGATCGAAGAAGATCAAACGTTGGTGCTAGGTGATTTATTTTTTAACCAACACTACCCTAACATTGACTTAGAAGCGGGTGGCTCCGTGCAAGAGTGGTCAAGCACTCTAGACAATGTCCTAGCGCTGAATTTCTCCACCGTAATCCCAGGTCACGGAAGCACCAGTGATCGAATGGGTTTGATTGGCTTCCAACGATTCATCAATCAGCTGGCTTTGATCGGCCAACTGGCAGCGAACAACAAAGATACACTTGAAGAGACACTCGCCTCAACTCGCTTAACCGCGGACCAGGATTACACGGCGATTAGTTTTGCTGGCATTCCTCTAGGGCTAGATCGAGAGTTCGTGCTGCGTCGCACTTGGGAAGAGAGCACCAGAAACTTCGAAATCAAGAACTAGTAATCAACTGAATGTCCAAAGACACCTTCGATGAATAACAAGGCCACGAATAAGATTGTTGACCGCGTAGATAACGCATTCTTTGCACTTGCAGATTGGTCGATTCAACACCGCGTGCTGGTTACGCTGGCGACGTTCACTCTTTTTATAGTAGGTCTAGCGTTTGCCAGCAAGGTACAAATCGACAATAGCATCGACAGCTTTTTCTACAAGCAAGACCCTGCCTACATCGCTTACCTTGACTACTTAGAGGACTTCTCATCCGACGAAGTTATCTACTTGATGTACAGCGCGCCTGAACATGAACATGGCCCTTTTGATTTGGAAGTGATGCGCACGGTGGCAAATCTGACCAAAACTTTGGAACTGGAAATTCCATTCGCGCGCAAGGTTACGAGTTTAGCTAACGTAGAGTTTATGCGCCCGGTAGGCGAAGACGATATTGAGATTGATGAGTTGTTGATCAACTTTCCTGAAACACAGGCCGAACTTCTAACACTTCGCGAAGCCGTACTCGAAAAGCCGATCTACCGCAACTATCTAATTAACGACACCGCCGACTACGCCGCCATCATCGTGCAAATGGAAGTAAGCACCGCTCACGATGTTGAGACAATTCGGCTCGACAAAAACAAGCCAGCCGATACCGAAAATCTCTACCCAGTTGTTAGTGACCGGGCCCTTAGAGAAATACTTAACCGGCCCGAATTTACCGCCCAAGGTATTGAGTTTTTTATCTCTGGCGACGTGCCAATGAACACCAGCTATCAAGATCTTATGCTGGGCGACACCGTGCTGATTACCGGCATTTCTTTGCTGATTATTCTCGGCTTATGCGCAACTCTGTTTCGCGCAACAGTCGCTGGCATTGTTGGGCCATTGGCAGTGGTATTAGCCAGCGTTGCGCTGACCATTGGATTTCTCGGCGTGCTCGGCTGGAAGGTCGGCAACTTTTTTACCATGCTGCCAACCTTGCTTTGCGCAGTTGGGGTGGCGCAGTCTGTACACATCTTATTAGAATTTCAGCGCCAACTGGCAAATTTGGGCGACCGCAAAGAGGCCGCAAAAGCGGCATTGCATAAAGTTGGTGGCCCCTGCCTTATGGCAGCACTAACTACCGCCGCCGGTTTCGCTGTGATGTTAGTATCAGACTTACGAATGCTAGCCGAATTTGCCGTGTACTCTTCCTTTGGGATTATCACGACCTTTATTTTTTCCAGCACATTGCTAGTGATTTTTCTCGGCGGAAAAAACCGTAAGAACGACATCGCCCGACAGGGCAAACCATTTGTTAGTCGTTTTGTTACGACCGCCGTTGATCGTGCGATCAGTATCAATCTCGCACGCCCGAATACAGTATTAATTGTGTTCGGCCTGGCTTTTGTTGTTGCCTTTGTCGGCATACTGCAACTGCGCAACGATTTCAGTTTTTTGCATGAATTTAAACCAAGTGTGCAATGGCGTATCGATACAGAGAAAATTGAAAAGGAAATGGGCGGCACACTGCGAATGAGTTATCTGATCGACACGCAAACGCCGGATGGTATTAAAAATCCGGCATTGCTTCAGCAAATAGAGAAGATTCAACGTTTTGCTGAACAGAACCCGCTGGTTAAAAAAACACTTTCACTGGCGGATGTAATCAAAGACTTAAACCAGACCTTTCATAATAATAACCGTGATTACTTTGTTATACCGAATGAGCAAGATTTGTTAGCACAGTATTTTTTAGTCTACGAAATGTCAGGGGGTGAAGAGCTAGAAGAGTTCACCTCATACGACTTTTCACGCACCGTGATCGAATTCCAAGTTGAAATGACGTACGCCTCGGAAACCAGAAAAATATTAAAGAGCATCGATGATTTCATTGCGCAAAACCCGTTACCAAGCACTGAGGCCGGGCTTGGTATCGAGGGCCGAAAAACCGGTATCGGTTTGCTTTGGGTGAAACTGGCCGACCATATCCAGACCACACAAATTCAAAGCTACACCTTAGTTTTCTCAATGATTGCCTTATTCATGTGCATTAATTTTGGGTCGATAAAAGTGGGGCTGCTATCAATGATTCCAAACCTCACACCTATCATTATCGCTCTTGGTGGCTTGGGCTGGGCCGGTGTACCGCTAGACTATATGAAGTTGCTATTGGCCACCATTGCCATCGGCATTGCGGTTGATGACACCATTCATTTAGTAACTCGATTCCGTAGCCGTTTCTACAGTACCGGCCGCTATGCTGATGCCTTAAAACTGGGTTTGCAAGATGTCGGGCCTGCACTCACGGTTACTTCTATTGTATTAGTAACAGCCTTCGCGTCATATTTACTTTCGAGTACTACTGTTCTGTCAAACTTTGGTGTCTTACTCAGCGCCACTATCGCAACAGCCTTATTAGCGGATCTTTTTTTGATGCCGGTGTTACTAATGAAATTAAAACCCTTTGGCGCGGAGTTTACGATCGAAGATGAATAAACCGACTGTAGTATTTTTCGACCTTGACGAAACCCTGGTTCAGAACCGTTTGCCGATTCAAGATGTCTTCGCACGCATGTATTTTGACTTTGAGGAAAGCTTGGGCGCGGAGAATAAAAGCGTTTTCTTCACCGCGCTTCGTGAACAAGCCGCGTCTCTATGGGGGGGCATGTTCTATACAGACACACCCCCAGAGCAACAGTTTATTGAATGCTTTGAGCAAGCCATTGCGACTACCAAAAACGTCGACTCATCCCGTCAACACGTTTTGGCTAAGCAAATGTTCGATCATTTTTTGAACCTAAGCGCCAACAACGTATCCCTTAGCCCTGACGCATTAGACACGCTAAAGGCACTTTCTGATAACGGGTTTGTCACTGGCATCATTACCAATGGCATGGAGCAAGTACAACTCGGGAAAATTCACGCCTTGTCACTACAGGAAAAAGTAGACCACGTAATAGTCAGTGCTCAAGCACGTGCGCATAAACCACATCCGAGAGTTTTTAACTTAGCGCTCTCGAGAGCCGCAGCAAAACCAAGTCTGGCTTGGCAAGTTGGCGATCATCCAGTTAACGATGTTGCCGGCGCAATACGTGCTGGAATGCGCGGTGTGTTTTACGACCCAGACCGATCACGGCGCAACACGGCATTCACCGAGGTTGAGGAAAAACCAAGCCACACTATAACGCGATTGTCAGACGTGCTTGGTTTATTGGGCATAGACTAGCAGCCTTTCTAACAACTCAACATACTGGGTTAAACACGATTAAAATTAGGCTTTGAAAAAACGAAGCTGCTCCAGGTAAACACGGCTCGCCTCTTCAAAATCCGCGAATTCAAAACGTATTGGTTGCGATGCCATTCTCTGAGACAGCGCACAACCTGAGCCACGCGTAATGCAACCCACCTTTGGGTATCCGCCCATGGTTTGACGGTCATTTAGTAAGATGACTGGCTGACCATCTGGTGGGATTTGTATCGCACCGTAAGCAATGCCTTCCGAATACAAATTTGAGATACCGTGTGTGATCGCTTCGCCCTGCAAGCGATACGCCATTCGGCTGCTGTTTGCTTGTATCACGTATTCACTGCTGAGCAAGGTTTCTATTGCCGAATCTGGAAATTGATCATATTGATAGCCACGCAACACTTGCAGCGTTAGTGGCGCATGGTAATCAGGAATAAATCGTTTTGGCACCGCTCGATCAAACGTTGACTCAAAAACCTCGAGTGCACAAACATCAGCATTCTCGTCAATAAGCTGCTCTGGCGTAGTATTAAGCTCTGCGCGTAACGCCATATAGGCTCGCAGCCCTGACCTTGGAAGCGCAAATTTAAGGCTATCTCCACGCTTTAAATGGTAAGTTCTCCACGGCAGAATACTCACCCCTTCTAGCGTGGCACCAAGGTCTGCCCCAGTGATTGAAGCCTGGCAGTCAATCTCGATCTCCAGTTCGATGTTCCCTAAGGTGATTTCAAACACAGGTGAATTTGTTGGCCGCCCCAACAAATGATTCGCCCATCTGGCGGCGTGCCGGTCCATTGCACCACCCTCGGTTAAACCATTGTGCATAGTGCGCTGGCGCCCGAGGCCTCGGCAGGCAATTTGACCACCAACTCTGACTACCCGAAAGAGAGGCTTAGTCATCAGCCGACTCCAACACACCACCCATCTCAGTAAAATTGATTTCATCAATGGCCTGAAACACCACCCGATCACCAGTCGCTAATTCACCTAGGTGCTGACTCAACCAGTGTGGAGGTACACGCGCGATAATCTGCCAACCGCCAGGGGAATCGGTTGGGTAGATCGCGGTTTGGCGATCGGCGATCCCCACGCTACCAGCCTTAACGGTTGCTCTAAAGCTAGCAAGCCTCGGTAGTTCTAGTTCCGCCGCCACATACCCGAGATAAGCAAAATCAGGTTGAAAGCCCACCGCGTAAACACAATAGGTTTCGTTGGTATGCAAGTGTATTAGCTCTGGCACTTCGATATCCAGCTCTTGGCATATACGCTCTAAATCTGGCGCGACCTTTGGATCGTAAAACGCAGGCACATGGTGCACCGTTGATGATGGCGTGCTGATAGTAGAACTAGTACGTTCGTTTAGCCACGCTCTTATCAACTCCTCAAGCTTACGGCAAGACGTAGCAAGCCCATCGTATTGAACCATTAGGGTGTGATAGGCTGGCACTGCATTGACAACCTCATCGCCGGCGGAATCGAGTAAGCGCTGAGCAAGGGCACCAATTAGTTCAGCAAGTTCAGGTGATGGAGTTTCTGCGCCCATGAGAGGCCAACGTAACAAAAACGTGTCTTCTGACACCAATTCAAGTTTTGGAATAGGCCAAGACATCAAGCAGCTAACAAGGCGGCTACTTGCTTAACGGCATCAACCGACGCTGGATTATCACCGTGTAAACAGAGTGTTTGAGCGCTAACTGCTAACTCGCCTCCAGACTTAGTAGTAACCGCCCCATCGGTGACCAATTGGCTAGCTTGTTGAATAATTAGCTCCTTCGATTGGTGAACTGAATCACGTTCAGACCGCGGCGACAGCATTCCGTTACTCAAATACAAACGATCGGCAAACGCTTCGGCTAAAAGTTCAACGCCGTACTCGCGAGCCGCGATTTGTTTGGCCGCAAAATCCTCGCCAGCTTGCACCATAAGTTGCCTGGTGGACTGCGATTCGGCCGTTAAACGCAGCAATAGAATGAACAACGAATGACGCTTTAGCAAATCGTTGTAAAGCGCACCATGGGGCTTTATATAGGTGAGCTCCGCACCAGCGCGTTGGCATATAAGCTCTAAAGAAATGAGCTGCTCTCGCAAACTATCCAACAGTTGCTCTGGTGGTAAATCCACAGAAACACGCCCAAAGTTCGCACGGTCAGGATAGCTCGGGTGCGCGCCAATGCTTACCTCGTTTTCTAGGCATGCTGTTACCGCCAACTGCATGCTTTCGTCACTGCCCGCATGACCGCCGCAGGCTATGCTTGCCTGACCTAGGTGCGGGTAGAGTAGCCAGTCTGTCTCTAAACCCTCACCAACATCGGCGTTTAAAAGTAGCTGCCTGTTTTTTGTTGTTGCGACACTCGTCATTGCAAATTGGATTACTTTAATGATGATCAATAAGTATATCTCTTTGCCACCACCGAGTAATACTTCGACGCCTTATTTTCTATTGTCGCTCTCCACAAAAAAGGCCACTCGAGAACGAGCGGCCTTTGAAATTAACAACTCGGCATCTCGATTCGAAATGCCGAGTGTTCGATGCTATTGCGAAGACGCTTGCACGCGTACCCCAGAATAGTTGGTATAACCTCTTAAACGAATATACCAAGTACCAGCTTGTGGGTTACTAATTGTGCAAGTTTCGTTGTTGCCATTGCGAAACGGTCGACAATCATACGTAGAGGTCGTTGGATTAGCACCAAAACGCACATACAAGTCGGCATCGCCTGAGCCACCGCTGATTTTCACCTCAAGTTGAGATTGACCAGCGGGTACTTCAAGAGTTGCGTTCTTCCAAGTATTGGCGTTTCCAGACACATCGCTGACGTCGATGCTCGGTGCTGAACCACCACCACCGCCACCACTACCCGCAGTGAAATCGCCAACTAAGCTAACGCCAGAGTATGCTGCGTAGCCACGAATCATCACGTAGTATGTACCCGTTTGAACGTTGCTGATATTGCAGGTTTCGTTATTGCCATTACGGAAAGGACGACAATCATACGTTGATGTCGTTGGGGCCGCACCGAAACGTACATATAAATCAGCGTCGCCTGAACCACCTGAAATATTGAATGACAAATCAGAAGCACCGGCAGGAACATCCAAAGTATAAACTTCTTCGGAACCCGTTCCTCCAGACAAACCAGTTTGTGCAACACCCGTAGTTAGCTCATTGCCACCACCGCCACCAGGAGGTGAAGTGCCGCCTACTTCGGCTACTACCGCAGCCGCGTCAACAATACCAGCGCCGCAGCCACTGCAAGAAGCAGGGAAACTGCGAGCTGTTGACTTCAGCAAGCTTTCAACAGCTGACGGCGTCAAACTTGAATCGAGCGCATACATCAATGCAGCTGCACCCGCAACGTGCGGAGCCGCCATACTCGTGCCTTGATAGTAAGCATAGGTTTGCCCTGCAGGTGCACCCGTACCACTATTCAAAGTAGACAAAACGCCGTCTGACGTGCCGGTACTTTGGTCGCCACCCGGGGCAGCAACGTCAACAACACTGCCAAAGTTCGAATAGCCAGCACGACCGCCGGTTCGACCCGTGGCAGCAACGGTTACCACGTTATTGCAGTTGGCTGGCGTTGCATTTGATGCGTTCTGACTCGAGTTACCTGCAGCAACAACAACAGTCGCGCCTAGATTCACAGCTTGATTAATCGCCGCCTGAGACTGAGAGTCACAGGAACCACTTCCGCCAAGGCTTAGATTAATCACTTGGGCTGGGTTTTGGTTTGTTGGCACACCCGGCACCGAACCGCCTGCGGCCCAAATAATCCCATCCGCTATGTCCGAGGTAAAGCCTCCGCACTTACCAAGAGCGCGAATTGGAACCACTTTCGCGTCGTACGCGACACCGGCAATACCAATACCGTTGTTAGTAACCGCCGCGACGGTGCCAGCAACATGAGTTCCATGCCAACTACTGCTGCGTGCGGGCCGCCCATCGTTACACTCGTTAGCACTGGTAGCGTCACCAGTGTCACGCGCATCAGAGTCACGGCCGCCGCCATCATTGGCAACGTCAGCCGAGCTAATCATGTCGTAGCCCGGTAACAAGTTTGCGTTTAAGTCGGTGTGCGACGTATAACCGGTATCGATAACAGCAACAACGACACCATCACCGGTAGAGCTGTCCCATGCATCCGGCAGATTTAAACCGCCTGTGGCTTCGTAGTAGTGCCATTGATTGTTATAACTTGGGTCACTGGGTGTTGCCTGTATTTGCAACATCTTATCTTCAGTCACTCTTAACACATTTGGGTCAGCAGATAGTTTTTCGATGGCTGCTTTTAACTGCTTTTGGCTCATCTTTTTGTTTAGCTTAAAAACATGCGCACCTGTGCCCATGCGACGAAGATGCTTCATGCTCACACCGGCAGAGCGCGAAGCTGAACTCGCCATAGTGCTTGAATTGAAATTTGCATCGGTGGTTTGAGCAACTGAAAATTGAGGTTTGTACTCAACGATTAAGCGGCTCGTGTTAATTGTGGAAGTTGTGGTGGATTGAATCGTGGAAGTTGTGTTAGCTGTATCATCTTGCATAACAACTGCGTTGGCGGCTAATGACGTAAACGCCAATGACACACCAAATATCGCGCCGTGGAGAGCGCTAATCTTAGTTTTCATGGTTTTGTATCCTGAGTTTTATTTGTAGGGTTCATGAGCCACGGCCAGCGGACAAACAAAACCAAATCCCCGTTGCTCACGTTGTTGTCTGACGGTTCAGACCTAGCCGAATCTAACCAAATATTTCACAGAATCTTGATAATTAACAAAATGTTAACTAAAATGACGGAGTGTTCCTTACTTCCTTAAGCGCCTATTTTTATTGGCTTTTTTTCGATGCTTAAACTCCTCAGCCCTTACAAACCGCCACTTCCCCTCTTCCAGCTTGCCCAAACGCAGCTCGCCAACACGCACTCTTTTTAGGCCGGTAACGAATAAACCGACCGCATCGCACATACGCCGAATTTGGCGTTTTTTTCCTTCCCTAAGAATTATTTGTAACTGCTCAGGGTTCAACTGGCGAACTTTCGCTCGTTTTAAAGGCTTGCCGTCCAATTCGAGCCCAAACGTAAGCTTTTCGATCTGCTCGTCAGAAATATCACCGCGAACTCGCACCAGATATTCCTTTTCCAGTTCGCTATTTTCACCAATCAACTGTTTCGCAATACGACCATCCTGAGTAAGTACCAGCAAACCTTGAGAATCAATATCCAAACGCCCGGCCGGCGCTAAACCCCTAAAGTGAGATGGTTTCAAACGCTGATTGGTCTGGTCGGTATTTGATTGAGTTTCAGCTGTAATTAGCCTCACCGCCGGCACATAATCATCTTCAGCCTGCCCAGAGACGAACCCAACAGGCTTATTGATCATAATAGTGACGCGCTCATTCTGAATAGCTTGAGCACGTTTAGTAAGCTCAATCTCCACGTTTTCATGAAACTTAATGCCAAGAGTGTTAACAACTTCTCCATTAACCTTCACTAAACCTTGCTCGATCAACCGATCAGCTTCGCGGCGTGAGCAGAGCCCACGCTGCGACATTAACTTAGATAGGCGAACAGGGTCAGACATTTAAGTCACTTAGCTTTGAGCTAACTTGTCGGCCAAGCCAATATACGAAGCTGGCGTTAGTTTCTTCAATTCAACTTTAACGGTCTCTGGCACCTCAAGTGCTTCAATAAATGATTCAAGCGCCGCTTGATCGATCCCATCTTTACCGCGCGTCAAGGCCTTCAATTTTTCGTACGGCTCTGGAATATCATAGCGGCGCATTACCGTTTGAATCGCCTCACCAAGCACGGCCCAATTGTCGTCCAAATCAGCCGCTAATGCGGCGTCATTAACGGCTAATTTACTGATCCCTTTGAGGGTAGCGGCACAAGCTAACATTGTATAACCAAAGCCCACGCCGATGTTTCTCAACACAGTAGAATCT
>CALKRK010000147.1 GCA_937989675.1 uncultured Arenicella sp.
AGCCATTGAAAACGTCGATAAGACAGCTGATTCTCGTTTTGAACTTGTTCAGGAAGGTGGCCAGTTATTCATGGTTGATATGCGAGAGTATCCAAGCGATTTTTCAGCACTAACAGAGGAGGCGTTTGTTCGCTTAACCTGCGGGCCCCGCCGTTTTTTGCCTGAGCCACATGTGCTATCAGTTTATTTTACTCACCCTACTCCCGATTACCACGAGGAATACAAACGTATTTTCAAATGCCCCGTTCACTTCAACGCCCGTTGGAACGCAATGGAAATTCACCCAGACACACCTAACTGGAAGGTTGCACAAAACCCAAGTTATGTCTTTGGTGTTTTAACACAGCGAGCGAACGACTTGTTGGCGGAATTGGACGCTAGCAAAACATTTCGCGGTGAAATTGAAACGCTACTGCTATCGATTATTCACCAAGGTAATGTTAGCTCCGACGCCGTTGCTGAACGACTGAATATCAGCCGTCAAACATTATTTAGAAAACTAAAATTAGAAGGCACAACGTTTGCGTTAGTACTTGATGAATTACGTGAGCGCCTTGCTAAAGAGTATTTAGATGGACGAAAAACATCGGTAAACGATACCGCTTACTTAGTTGGTTTCTCAGACCCGTCTTCCTTCTCGCGCGCATTTAAACGTTGGACAGGTCAGTCACCCGGGAACTACAGCCATGGGCGCTAGTGCCTATATCTAGCAAAGAAAGTTACGCCTTACTCATCGAATAAATTCGTCTCTTTAATCTTCTTGAGAAACCCTAACTTCACAAGCCCAGCAATATGACAATCTGGTTTTCGAGCAACCTGCTCTTCAAGCAGCTCTGGAAACTTTTGTTTGAAGTGCAATCTAGGGTATTGCTCAACAATTTGTTGAATGGTTTTCGCGTGAATTTCATCACCCCAAAGACCAGCCACGTCAACACCTGCACCAAAATGCAATAATGCTAGTTCCGGCCCTCGTTTGTGAGCAATGCCAACGGCAGAATGCAAGGCAATAGCTTCTTGAACAATCTCAGCACGCGCCTCGGATACCTGGTGCTCTAAGCAAAATTGATGGGCAACCTTAGCGCCTTGCAATTCAAACGAATCAGGTCCGTCGTGAGCCTCACAAAGCCCGATATCGTGCATCACGGCGCTGATAAAAAAGGCTTCCAGATCATGTTCAATTTGCCCGCGTTCGGCGATCGCTTTACCAAAGGCATGGCTCCTTAAGCAATGATTTAACACGAAGCCTGGAGCAAACTCAGCAACGAAGTCTAACGCTTTCTTGCAAAGCGTAGAATCAGGCATTTGGTATTTTTCCTTAGCAACGTATTGCACTTCATCTCGTGTAAGAAAGCGTCGTGCTTTACGCTTTATAGCCGCTATATCGCCTCTGATGAATCTTGTTAAGAGTACAGCACTGTTCGGTTTTGCTAACGATTTAACTATTGTCATTGGGTATCTTCTATTTAAATTAAAGTGGTTGTCTCCATACTTCGAGAGTCAGGAGTTCAGTAAACCAATGTGCCAGCTAGGTAGCAGCCAGGGCTTTTCTTCTAAATACAGTTGGCGCGCCAAACCAAAACCAAGCCGCAAGAACTAAATCACAAACGGCGCACCCCCAAGATGAATTTGGCGAAAATTCGATAATAGGATTGCCCCAATAGTGATGCATAAGGTCCCAGCAGGTGTGCATGAACCAAGCGAGTGCGATATAGCGATAATTATTTAGGCCTTTGTAGGCGATAAAGCTTGCCACGGTGGTGTAGACAAATTCCCATGGACCAAAACCTCCGTAAGACATATAAACCGCACCGGCACCGGCAACAAAAATAGCGTTAAAGCGTTGCCTAGCGGGTTCTGAAACCAGCGACATTAAAAAAATAAACACTATGGCAGGTATAAACGGCCCAAAATAATCGGCGGTACTTAAGCCGCTTGTAAGAGTCTCTATCATCAGTTCTCTCTCATGTATTTGTTGCAATAAAAATTAGATTAATTTCAACGGCAGCCTGTTACCATAGGCAGATATGACTACTAACAAAGAAATAATGCCAAATGAATTAGAACCTCATACCGTTGCAATATTGGTGTTTGATGATGTCGTAATGGCCGACGCCACAATTGCAGCTGAAGCATTTGCTAGGGTCCGCTTGAGATGCGGAACGTCGCCCTATCGAGTAAAAATCTGCGCAGCACATAAAACAATCAGCACTCAGTTTTTCGATTTAGAGGTACCGCATACGTTTGCATCACTGCGCAGTGCCAGTACGATTATTGTCCCAGGCCTAACAACACTGGATACGCAACCGTGCCCAAAACTACTCAATGCGCTGCGCGGCGCGAAGCATCGAGGTGCGAGAATTGCATCAATTTGCACAGGCGCGTTTATATTAGCAGCCACTGGTTTGCTAGATGGATTGCGCGCGACCACTCATTGGTCTGTAGCTTCAAAGTTAGCCGAGGATTACCCGGCCTTAGATGTTGATGAAGACGTGCTATATGTGGATAACGGCAAATTGCTAACGTCGGCTGGCGCGATCTCCGGCATGGACTTGTGCTTGCATATTATACGCAAAGATTTCGGAGCCACTGTGGCAGCCAATACCGCACGCATGTGCGTTATGGCTCCTGAGCGGTCTGGTGGGCAGCGGCAATTTATTAGGCGTGAAATGCCTAAAGCAAACAATGCGTCGCTACAGCCTCTATTGGAATGGGTTGAAAAAAATCTACGTAATGACCTATCCATCAACGAATTGTCGACCAAGGCTTTTGTTAGCCCCAGAACTTTACATCGACGCTTTATGGAACAAATAGGCATTCCGCCAGCTACGTGGGTTCTTCAATGTCGTGTCAGATACGCACAAACGTTGCTAGAGTCCACCAAGCTCTCAATCGATCAGATCGCTGAAGATGTTGGTTTCGGCTCCTCTGCAAATTTCCGAGACCAGTTTGGTCGCCAGATTGGCATTAACCCCAGCACATATCGCCGCTCATTTGCTAACGCCAGCATCACGTAGCTGGCGCTATTTATATTGCCAAAAATTAAAATCCTTTAGACAAATATCCTATAGATTTTAAAACTACTCTTGCTGTGAGCTAGCTTGTTTAAACAGTGGTTCGGCATACACGTAATCCTTTTTCAAGCGTTGCTGGCGGTTACCGTGCGATGGGTGTGAGCTGAGAAAGCTTATACCTGCCCCAGCTCCGAGAACTTCATCAGCTTTACCCCAAACCGTTATTGCATTTTGGGGGTCGTACCCCGACTTCGCCATTAACAGCATACCGATGTGGTCAGCTTCGTGCTCCATAGCCCGCCCGTAGGATAGCACCACGCCAGTACCTACGGCGGACACACCACTGCCAGCTAACTCAGCGGCATCCATATTGCCCTCAGTAGCAACAAGTACGGCGATTTGGGCCAAGCCACCTAATATGCCTACGGCCCCGCCCCGCTTTTGCATGGTTCGGTCACTATTATGCCCACCGAGAATATGCGCGACCTCATGCGAAAGCACCACAGCAAGCTCTTCATCTTTTGGAAGGCGGCGTAACAATTCATTGTAAACAACAATGGTATTACCACCCATGGCAAACGCATTAACTTGATCACCCGCTTCCGCGGTGTAAACATCTAACTCTTGTTCAACTCCAGCGTTAGCCGATAGACGATCAATAATATTCTTAACTCGATCATAATCTTCGCCTGTTTGCGAAAGCTCCACATCCTGCTCAGCCATCATGGTAGCGAGCCTAGATTTATTAGCACTGGCTGTAGAAGCATCTATCGGTTGGTAAGCGGGAATCGTCCCGGCCTGAAAGTTTTTAGTGGTGGTTGTGCAAGCAGGGAGAGTGGCTCCAAGTAACAGTAATAAAAATAGCTTTCGCAAGTTTATTAAAATCATATAAACGTCTCTGTTGGTCATTAGTAATTGCATGAGCTGTCACTTACTACAAGATTGTATAACTGCAAGCCACTCATGATAGGGTTATCAGGATTATATCCTGCTTTGTCGCGTTGCTTGCAAACTTACTTTAACCAAAACCTTTAAACAGGCCTCACGTAAACTCTATCCAGATCAATTACAATTAGACCTTTGTCCAATTGCAATTGTGGCAAATCCAATCAGAATAGATCGGCAGCTAAGTAAATGTTAAACAACTGCGCGAAATCGCCCGTCGTCACTCCAAACCTTGATAAAGACAGGCGAGTTGTTCGAACAGGAAAATTTGGTGATGCGTTTACCCGCATAACGATAGGCATAGTTAAAGACTCAATCAATCAGCTTGGTACTTTGGGCCACAAATATGCTTAATGCTTGAAAAGCTCTCTTTTTGAACTAGCCCAGTCAAACATCTAATTAACTGCACTGAAAAACCTCACGTAAACAACAAGTAGTTCAACGCGGCCCTCGGGGGGAATATGTTGGATTTGATTAACACAGTGATTGTGGCCAGCCGTGACAAAAGTGTCGACACAACACACGTATTATCGATTTTAAAAAAAATGGGGGCCTCTCCTAAGCAGGTAGCCTATCCAGAGCTGAGCGATTATTGTGATGAACCAATTATCTATTGCAGCCATTCTGAAGATGATCAGCAAACAGACGCTCTCACCACACCTTATATTCATTGGCAGTCAAACCAACCATCAAAGGGAATATTTTTCGATACATTCGATACAACAGAACAAGACGAAAGCTCATCAACTGGAATCACCTTACCACTCGTTGATAGTTTGTATGCTTTATTTCAATCTCATGTTAGGCAGCATGGCCTTCTCTCTCCAGACGTCAAACGCCTTTGGCACAACGCCATTATCGGTAATTCAATTGAGTTTCAAAGCACTATTGATCTGGCTTCTAGAATTGCGCAAATTGATTGCGACGTTTTAATTCAAGGGGAAACAGGAACCGGCAAAGAAGTCATTGCGCGCTTAATACATTACCAAAGCGAGCGCGAAGAATACCCATTCGTGCCAATCAACTGCGGTGCATTTAGCGACGAGCTCTTACTGAGCGAATTGTTCGGTCATACCAAAGGCGCCTTTACTGGTGCCACCGCCGACCGAGTGGGCCTGATCGAGCAAGCCGAAAATGGCACCTTATTTCTCGACGAAATCGACAGCCTATCAGGCAAAGCACAAGTCGCACTGCTGCGCTATCTACAAGATCGAGAGGTTCGCCCACAAGGCAGTAACACTTTAAAAGTTTGTGATACACGCGTTGTCGCCGCGAGCAATAAGTGCCTAAAAAAACTGGTTAGCGAAGGCAAGTTCCGTGAGGATTTATTGTTTAGATTAGATGTACTGCATATCGACTTACCACCCCTACGCGAGCGCGGCAATGACATCCACCTACTAACGCAATACTTTATGCGCAAAATTGCTAAGCAATACAATAGTCAACCCAAAGCATTCTCACCAAATATGATAAAGACTATGGGTGCTTATGAGTGGCCCGGCAACATACGACAGCTACAAAACATTGTGACACGTTTATTTTTACTATCGGACGACTTCGTGATTCGTGTCGCAGGCGCATCAAAACTTGCTGGAGTGGATTGGGGGAAATACCTCACACCGTCGGACACACGAGCACTTGAATCAGGCATGCAGAAAGAAAAACGGCGAGTCGTGGAAGCATTTGAGTTGTCTTATTTACGAGAAGTGCTCTCAGCTACGCGAGGCAACGTATCTAAAGCTGCCAAGATCTCGAAAAAGGAGCGCCGTTCGTTTATTCGCCTGATGCAAAAGTACCAACTTAATCGAGAAGACTTTGTTACACATTGACGTATTCCCTTCTGCAACTTCAAAATCAGAATTCAATCCCAACACCAACGCGTAGCAACGGTGTTTTTACATCTGATAGACCCGATGCAACCCCGCTGTAAACATAGCCGTTGATTTTCGATAACCGCTTCGATACAGATAAGCCAACGGCATTTTGCCCCTCATAGTGGCCGTAACCTACATTAATAATGGTTTTACCTGGATCACTTGGTATGGCCGTAACTAAGGAAGCCGTTGACGCTATACCCGCATAAGTTTTTTGCTCCAGCACACTAAACTGAGAACCAAGATCATCAAACTGCGACGACAGATCCGCCACGTTGACATCACCTACCTGACCTTGCAAGGTACCTACCTGATCTTCCACCACCGTCAATGAATCTTTCACATCGTCAAGGTCTGAGCTGAGGTCTTTAACGTCGTCACTCAAGTCGTCAAGATCATCACTCACATCTCCGATGCTGTCCTCCAAGTCATCAGAAGTGCTGCTGGACACAACTTCTGTTTCTTCAGCAAACGCAATCTTGGTTTGCTGCTTCGCCTTAAAGTTTTGTGGTGCGAGTAAGCTTGATTTAGATTTCGAGCCTGTTCTAACCACAAGCTTGCTACTGGGCGTTGTGCGTAACACAGATGCTGACTTCGACCTAAATTGCGGCACGGTATTCATCGCAAGAGCGGGCTTTGGCAAGCTATTCGACAATCGAGAATAGGCTCTAGGTTGACTTACTGCGGCGCCATAAAAATCGCTGGTATTTGCCAGCCGTGGTGAGCTCGCAACAGCTCTCTGATAACGATCCAATGTCAATCTAGGTGACACTGTGTTTATATCGCTACGCTCCTCCCATCTGTTAACAGCTACCTTCGCGCGCATGCTGGAAGGCTCGTAAGTCGCTTCTTCGATAGCTTTATAAGATTTCGATTCTAGAGTCCTTTTCGAGGCACTTTCAACCATCGTCAGCGACGGCTGAAAGTCTTGACTTACCCCAATGTTTGGCGCAACTACCAAGCTGGGCTCTAACACCGATTTGGGCTGGATAACAACAGCCGCTGCTTTCGACGCATGGCTTTGCCGCTGCTCTAACATTGGTATTACTCTTAGGTCACCCGCAGACACTATTTGCCCGGTGGCGTCCATCAGGCGAGTGTAACTCACTTCATTTATCGCCTTTGTGCGCCAATTCGGCGTGACGAGTGTTACTGGGTTACCACGCTCGGTAAAAAGCACCGCGCCGGATGTACCGGTGATCTGCAATGGCTCTTTCAGCGATCGGTACGACTCCTTAAGTGAGGTATCGCTCTGCTCACAATTCAAACAAGCCGACGACGAGCCGAATGGCATAACCATCCCAATCGCAATAAGGCCAACAACGAACAAACTCAAAATTATTAAAAATCGCATTTCTAAATCCCCATTTCAAATACATTCCAAAATCATGAAAACCCAGTTACCATGGTTGCTCGTGATCTCGGCTTCGTTAATTTCGAATGCCTGCCGAACACTGATACGGCTATCTTCATTAACCACGTAAGCAGGTAACTGGATACATGCGCAAAACGCTTATCATCGTCATTGGCACTATTGTTCTGCTCGCAGGCCTGCTTGGTTACATCATCGGCACTGAGCCCATCGGTAAGTCGGCCACCGACGAGGAGAACAGCACTTCTGCGGAACAGTCCATCGATAGCAGTGCCGCTGGCAGCCAAGCTAAAGATCTGCCTAGCTACAATTCTTTGTTGATTACACCGAGCACTAGCCCCTTGCCTCTGAGCCTGCAAGCGGGGGTTTACTACAACACCGTTGCAGCAAACGCGGCGCTTGAGAAGGTCAAAGAACTCGGTTACAAAAAAGTATCGGTTGCCCAGTTTAGTGATCAAAACAAACAAACGCTTAATGTCGTACTTCTTGGCCCATTTAATAACGAAGCCGAACTGCAACTGGCGCAGTATGAATTGAGCACAGCGAACATCACGACACAACGAATAATCACCCCAAAACCTGCCAAAGCCAGCAGCTGAGTTTTTGCCATCATTCACAACAAATGCCCTCGACGACTGGAAAGTTAAAGCCACTCACCGTATATTGAAGCGGTGTTCGATAGCGAGGAATGGTAAATAAAGGATGAGACAGTTTGACCCCTGGCATACGGCCCGCACAAACGGGCCTTCTACAGTAACGCGCGAGAATGGTTTTTTTCGCCGCCCGGAACCCATGCAAACGCCCTATCATGCGCACTCGACTTATTTGCCTCCGTACCGAGGCACGGTATCGAACCACGGCTTGCACGGCGTTGGCGCAGCCGCGTACCACTATCAACACCATCAAGCGCGGTATCACAGTGAGCAGCGTCAACATACGCATTACCATCGCCCACATTTTCATAATCAACATGTGAGAATGGAAACCTGGCGGAGTACTACACTGCTTGCTTATCTTTATCAGAGTGACAGGCGCCATCAGAGGTAATAGGCAATAATCACCCTCTGAGGGTGTGGGTATGCGATAGATACAATTTTGCACGACGGGCTGCATCTATTTTCCCTCGCTAAACTTGTTGAAAGGACGCGGCCGCAGAACTCGCGCAAACGCTGAATTTTTAACTTTTTTAATGACTCTTGAGTTCACACCGCCTTTATTTCGTTGAGATGGTTTTACGATACCCCCTCGACGCTTTAGACTCGCAATTTGTCTTCGCTTAGCGAAAACTCCAGTCTTGCGATAGTGTTTATTTCGGTTTCGCTCTCGCCGAGCTGTATCTGGATGCTCGCCTGGCACATTTGAAGATCCGGCAGGCATATTATGTTCATCTAATGGTCGGATCAGTGAACTCGCGATCAGTTCTTGAGGAACAAGGCCCACTCGACCTAAATGTTGAGTTGCCTCCATGATTGCTCTGGAACGGTTCGTCATTTCGCCGCCACGTTCATAGGTGTTTGGATCAAAATGACCACCAATATCCACGTTCTCGGGGCCATGCCCAAAACGCAGATTACCCATCGATCTGGAAATTTGATGAATAGAACTATTGAGATGGCCAGTACTGTATGAGCCTGGGCCATGCCGCATCGCCTCAAAAAAGCTAAACATGCTGCTGTCGCGCGCGGTTGTATCGTGGCCAGCTAAGGCCCCGAAAAACCCGGATATCGCCGCCCTCTGCTTATCAGAAGTGCCGCCACCCTGATGATAAACTGTGAAGAGTGAATGATGTAGGACGCTGGCGACTGAGCTATCAGCAAGAATGTGATTTCGATTCACACCCAAATCGGACAAATTTGCTTCCCCGGTCGCGCTCATATTGGCAGAAACTCGACGGAAAGAATCGGTCATTTTGTTTTCGTGGTTAGCCCCATACGCCAACATATTACGAGTGACGTCATTGCCCATAGATTTGCGTGTATAAGTTGCCAGGGACCGGGCTAGGCCATACCGGTTACCGGCTTGATCTACCATACTATCGAGCGCAATCTGCCTCGATGAACCTTTTGGGTAGGTGTAATCAGGGTTGCTGGCGACCCCTGAAAATTTACGCGGCATGATAAATGCATCGGACCCCCAGCTATGTCCGTATTTAGCAACACGACGTCTTGGTCTGGAATCCACTATCTAGTCTCCCTGGGTTTAGCATAGAACTTAGGCCACCCTAAAAAAACACTCGAAGTTTGATCAAGAACTCGCTTTTTCAATTCAAATAAGAACATAAGCGCTAACCTCTTGGTACCTGAACTCGCGCACGTGATCGCGGCACACTTATTTCAGGCTTTGTCTCGCCGGGCGTAGAGAGCTCAATTTTGGTAAACGGTTGTACTGTGGCACGCAACGCCGCCGATACACTCCGCCGCACAGGTATGCGTGGCGCCAGGTGATTCATCATGCCCTGAATAGGTACACCTAAGCGATGTACTCCAACTGCGTTCGGATTTACGCGATGTTTAATCGGTGCCTGCCTAGCATCCGGTGCCACGCGAGCTTTGGCGCGCAAGCGAGTAAAGGCATTTTCCATAGCTGGGGTGACAGCGGCCTGCTTAACTCGTTGTTTAACTTTAGTGCGAAACTGTCCTCGAACCGGGTGCGATGAATTGGTGTCGCCGATAAATCCGCTGACTCTAATTCTCGGATTGGCGCCCTGCGCGTCGAGCGCGGAAGAAACGCTCTTGGCAAAATTCGGCGGCTCGGGTGGCACCACCCCACCAACCGGATCTCGACGAACCGTTCCTGCACTACCACAAGACGATATTCTCACATCCAAGCCATGCGCCTCGGGCGCTTGATTTAGAGGCGCTGGGGGTTTAAGCATGGCGGTGATATGTCGCACACTATTCGCAATTTGATCAGCTGTGTGAACCTGTTTGTAGCCTCGTTTAACCGTCAAATTTCTCTGCGTTGGTCCATCATGAATGGTGTTTTGATCAACCTGATACTCAACTCGTGTCGATATTGAATTCGCGTTATTCGCATTGCCGTGGCCCTTAACCCAAAGAACATCTGCGGGGCCGCTATCCAGCGCATTATTTCCAGGCGCTGCGCGCGCGCCGTGGTTTATGACTCTAACAGCATTGTGCGCATTGCGACGCTGCTCCCTAAGACTTCGTAGTTCTCGAGTGCTCAATTTTGCGAGTGCCCTAGAACTATTAAGTTTACTATCAATGTGTGACACATAGCGTGCTCGCATAACCGCTTGAGCTTCAACTGTATCAACAAATATCGAGCCAGCCGTCACTCCGGTCTTATTTAGCTCCTCAAACGCCGCACGCCCGTGCGATGTATCATGAGCCGCTAGCCCAGGTAAGTATACGTGCGTTCTGGATGTTCTAGGGTTCATAAAATTTACTTCCTTTGACGTGCAGACCAGCTGCAGCTATTCGCCAAGGCTCGCTTGGTCTAACGGCAATAGAGTGATGGCGAAGAACAATAATCATCAGTTGCGATTCGACATACGGCCATGGATCCAATGGCCTATCGCCGAACCCACGGATATAAATCCACCCGCTGCGGCAACCGTAGGATGGCGAAGTGCACTCATCGCTGACGCTTGCAAAGCGGCCCTGGCCGTTGGCCTAACAGCCGCACCAACAGCGGCACCAACTGTGCGACCAATGCCTGGTGCGCCGGGGCCGACAGTGGCGGCACCAACTTGTGTGGCCACACCGTGCCGGGTGTTGTTCCAATATCTGTGCTCTAACCTACCTGACGGCATCATTGCGCGGACTCTGGCGAGAAAACCGGTAGGCATCTGTTGATGCATCAATCCTTGCATTTCAGCTGATTGGAAAACATCACCAATCCGTGCGGCACCAGCATTTCCACCAATCGTGTGTATAGCCGAAATGTTTCTTGCTATGCCCACCGCTGCCGAGTTAGACCCTGCTTGAGCTCTGGCTTGAGTAGCTGCTCGATAGGCGAGTAAGCGTTGCTGAGCCGGCGGAGTACTTCCGTGCGCTGCATGATATTGTTGGCCCATTCGATACGCCACAAATGCGCCACCAGCAAAACCGCCAGCCGCTGCACCTGTATAGTCTCGCTGGTCAGCCGGATGCGGGCTAGCAGGCCGCGGAGCCGCGACCTGCGCCCGAATCGCTTCTATCGGGGTAGGATGTTCAGATGCCATGTCTATTCTCCTTTTTAGCTGCGGGCTTTTCGAGTTGTATTTGAGACCCTATGTTCAACAGCAAGCTACGTAGAGACTCACTACTTTTTGAGTCAACATCTGACTCGGAATTGATAAAAAATAGATAGTCCTGGTCCGGCGCTTCTGCGCGCACACTTTGCTGCTTAAAGCCCAGTTGATTCAACGCTGACAGCGAGCGCGAATTGTCTCGGAACACGCAGGTGTGAAATCGACTAACACCTAATGAATGTCGAGACATAGTAAACAGTAACGTGGCCGCGAGCTGCCCTAAGCCCTGCCCCTGATAATCGACACCAATCCAAAAATAAAAGAATGAATCCCGCCCCGATGTGTTTAGCGAAACCACACCTATAAGGCCGAACTCCTTATGCACCACCGCGTAAACATTTTTTCGCGCATTGTTATGCTGATCATCTAACCAATCAAAAAACGCGGCCTGAGTTTCAAAACTAGGAAGAGATGTCATTACGGCTATGGATGGGTCTCGGTATTGATACAAAAATTCTTCGGTATAATGGGCAGCTAATGGCTGCAAACTGATATCACCAGAACGCGCATAACTTTCTGTATAGCCCGTCATGGACTCACATAAGCTGATGTAGCTCTGAATATGCGCCAGCGTTTCAACGATTATCGGGTTTCTCGGGTCGAGCTGTTGCGCTCGCCTTGCGGCTCTCAACGCGTCAGTCTTGTCGCCTAAATGCAAGTAAACAAGCGATAGGCGATGCTGCGCTTCGACTAAATCTGGGGATCTTTTGCATACCAGCTCGAGCGCGCTTTTTGCTACAGACCATGCGCCTAACTGGATTGCGAGAATGGAGAAATCCAGCACATGTTCAAGGTCACCTTCAAAGAGGTAAACACGTCGCCAAACTTGTTTGAACATTTCGACCCACTGCAAACGCTGCCCACTATCAAGTTGTGGTATTGCCTCCCGCAAAGCTCCCATCTGAGAGAACAACAAACAATAATCAAAATGCGTCATCTCCAGCAAAGTATGCAATTGATCAACGGTTAACGGCTCGCTAGCCCGCAGAGATAAGTTAGAAATCTGACGTACTTCGGCGTCATTGCACGTAAGTAATAAATCTTGGATTGAGCCTGAAGTATCTACTTGACTATTGCCCTGGAAGCAGATGGCCGCTTTCAATGCTGAACTACCATAACGTTGATTGTAAAAAACGCTTCCATTATTTAGTTGCGCATACCAATTCAAAGCATGCCCATTAACGGGTAAAAAATACCGATTGCTCTGACCGAAAAATGGAATAGTTTGTTCACGCACACTTCGTTCACTATGGAAACCTCTGTCTGCTATTAGGAATAAGCAACTGGAACCGGCTAAGCTTTTGACGTTCTCAATCAATTTAAATGCTTGAGTCGGCATCAACACATTCGCGCTATCAAAGCGCTCCAAATAGCGTTTTAGGAGCGCTGTATTTTTAGGCTTATCTGTCGCCTTTTGCCAATGAAATTCCAGGTCCGAAAACGGTTCTAAGTTACCTTGACCACCCCATTTCAGATCATCGTTCTTGAGAAAAGACTGGTAACACTCTCCGTAGTGGATGTTGTAAAAGTCTTGCCTCAACGAACTAAAAACCGCGTTCGCGATGACAACAAGCGGATTGCCAATACTGCGGGCGCCTAAGGCTAAACGTTGGCTTTTCAATTCTATATATCGGTCTACAAGGGAGTCAAAACTAATAGGTTCCATGCTGCCCTCTTGTATCCAGTGCGCGAGTGCCGCGTGCTGCCAGTTATCGGAAACGCGCTCCGCTCTAGAATCAGCCAGTAAGTAACAAGGGCGATACCGATACCACTCGGCATCACTTAGCGTATCTTTTAGTTCATGCAAAACCCGGTTAGCAAATTCTCCCGAATTGGCTTCAAGTTCAAGAATGTAACAGGGCTCCGCATTATTCAGTTCGCCAGCCTGATCAGCAACGCGCCACTGGTCAGCAATTAAGCGCGCATAACTGCGCGCGAGCGCCGGGCTCTCTACTTCGTTCTTGAGTATAGCCTCGTAACCGCTACTTAGTTCAGATCGCCATTCTTGAATTGTGTGCCAGACGTTACTATCATCAAAAGGCACTAAATCCAATACTTCAGCCCGGTTTTCGTTAGGGTGACCGGCTTCAAATTTGTTTGTTTCTTTGTTCATATACGCCTCCGTAAATCCAAGTAGTTACGTTTAAAAATCACTGATGACTCACACTTTCATTAGCACTCGCTTCAATGCCCAATAACTCGAAAATATTAAGCTGCCCTTGTTGCTGCACAAATAACTCGTTGTATAGCTGAGTCGTGTTCATTCGCCCCCAGTCTATTGCCTTATAGATCAGGTATGGGGCCGGGCTGTGGGGGTCATCTACTTTGAGATAGTCGGCGATACTCTGTAATGCTGCGTAAGCATCGTTACGATTACCCAGTCCTTGTTCATGGCTCTCGATATGTTCCGGCCGAGAGTCTTCCTGAGTTTCTTCACTAGGCACCTCAGTGCCTCTTGGCATCGGCAATCGACCCCTTTGATCTAATTGCTGATAAGCCATACCGGCAACGTCTTCCAGTACGCTGGTAAACCCAGCAAGGCTGGGTGAATCATTAGCGAGCTTTTCATCCAGCACCCGGCTTAACTCATCAACCGCAAGCAAGGCTAATTCAATATCCGAATAAAGTTGTTGATAGTACTCAATTGGGGTCAGATTGATGTTCAAGGCAATTGCATCTAAATCATGCTCCTGATCGCTCGCAATCACCTCTGGATGTGCATTTTGAATCTGCGAATGATGTAAGGCTAGTTCCCAATCCGCCCAATTGTATTGTCGGTCGGTGTCAGCTCTTTGTGTTAGCGGTATTTGCTTTAGCGTAATCGCCAACTTCATATTCAACCATTCAAAAACGTTAATCCGATGTTCAAGCTCACCGTCACTTGCTTGCGGGTAAAGCGAACCCCAAAAAGTTTCAAGCATCTTGCTAATTAATTGGATACTTGGCGCGATTGCGCCAAAACCCAAACGGCAAGTCTGTGCTTCAAGGAACCACACGGCTAGTTGCACATCTTTACTGTGGTTTTGAATGGCATTTAGCGCTTCCTGATAGACCGTATTCCAATCAGCTTGACGTAATTCCAGCTCCCAAACGCCTCTCGGCGTACTGTTGTCATCTTGGGTTCGTGCCTCTTGAATTTTTTGGTAAATCGCGCCCCCAAACAAACTCTCACCTGCCGGACTGTCTGCTGATATTGGTTGCAAAAGCGCTTGTAGCTCGATGCGGTTTTGTGCGTAGAAAATAGGTTCTAATTCTTGTGCTAATTGGTCCATGGTTCACCTCAAAAGGTCGGAGCGGTGGAAGGAAAAATGTCGGGAACGGTTTTCAGTTCGAGCTGCTTGGTCTTGCTATTGGTGCCGTACACGTCAACGCCTACGATCAGATTAATAACGCTGGGAACCAATTTAGTTTCAGTCGCACTGCTGGTACTGGTTTGTGTTTTTTTGGTGTTAACAGGAAACAACAACTTGATTGATCCGGACTTGGGCACCAACGTATTGGCGGCGATATTACTTCGATAGCCTTGTAATAAACGCAATAGCGCCCAATTCCCAGATTCAGGAAAAGTAACGGTGTAATCACCCACTAAATTAACGACACTACTCGGCATAGCTAGTTGATAAGTTGACGTGCTGGCAAGTTGATAGGTTGAGGTATTAGCTAGGCGAGCTGTAAAGCTCATATCAGCGCCAAAATTCCAAACCAGCTGATCAGTGCTACCTGGGATCGCGACTTCATTGCCGTTGGATTGCAAAGATTGGCTGATGATTTGCTCCTCACCAATGGATGGCTTAACAAGCACTTTGAACATCGGTTTTATCGTCAAACTGGCTGTTGAAGTAGCATTGCCAGTCGACAAATTATCACCAAGAAATTCTGAGACTGTTATCAGTTGGCCAATAAAGTCTCGTGCAGCAACATGACGGGTATCGGCTTGCGCTTTCAAACTAAGCTCTTTATAAAGAGCTGCACTGAAGGTATCGAATTCAGTAAAGAAATTGTCCACGGCTGCGAAACTGGCATCAACCGCAGTCGCTTTAGACACATCAACGAAAGGAAATTTGCCTTTTAAATTGGCATTAAACTCTGACACAACCCAATCGTAATTTTTGCTCGACTGTGACTCCTTGCTTTGACTGCAAAACGCAACAATGGACTCCATCAGTGTCGTCTGCGAATTAGTAAAAATGTCTTCGCCCGGCCCGATCGTCACGTTAGTTGGGCAGTTATCGAGCGTCAGCGTCATTGAATCGGCAAACATTTTTTCCAACGTCGTTAACGAATTTGTTGGATCTTTTAGCGCATACCTACTCAGTTGCGCCAGAGTTTGCTGCCAACTCTCTTGCGTGATGCTTTGATTCGCTGTTTGACCCGAATCCAGGTTCAAAAGATAGGCAACCGGATTATTGGCGTAATTCTGCGCGATAAAACTAGCACGTTGGCTCTGTGATAACAGGTAGTTTTTCAAACTCTTTGCATCGGAAATACCATAGAGCGCACCAATGACAGTAGGCTCACTATCATTAGTAGGCACTTGCGGCAGGTATAGCCGACTAGCACTAACAAGTTGATCGGACGATTGTAGTAACGACAATGCGGCTTTGGCTGTCGTCGCCTGCCAGGCTTGCGATTCAGCTTGGAAACCTAATTGAGAAAGCGCCTCTCTAAGTTGATAAAATAAGTCCATCGTCGAGTTGAAATTTTTCACCTGGCCAAGTAAGTCCTGTTCAAGGCTAGCCACACTATTTGCACTTTTACTGGCCACCACAGCCACGTCGGTCTGTGCCCATGCAAGCTCATAATTCATCGCCAAACGAAGCTGCGCGAGAATACCGCTTTGAAGTACGTAAGCTTTGGCATTGGAGCTTGTTTCTGATGGCAGCTTTAAACCCTCAAAGTTAGCTATGGCGTATCGCTCATACTCTCGATAATAACTAAGCGCCTTAAGTAAGCGTTGAGTATCCCATATGACTTTATCTGGCGTTTTAGGGGGCAATTGAGAAGTATCCAGAGCCATAAACGCGAGGTTTTGTACGCTCCCGAAACTTCCCCTCAATGCGACCACCGCCGAGCTAAACCGCAGTTTTTCTTCATCACCCTGAACGGCGACAAAGAGCGGCGTAAGCGCGGCCAGTTTATTGGTTTTCAATTGTTGATAGAAGACGCTCTCGCAATTGTGTTTGTCGAACAAGGCAATGGTTTTATCGGCGATCGATGCCGCAGCACCGCTCTGCTCATAACTCCAGCCAGCGTCCACGGCCGTGAGCCGCTGGTACATTTGTTGACAAGGGTTAACACCAACGTCGTCGCCCACCCACATTTTGTCGAGATAGCTAAACCAGTTTTCCAGCTTCACGTAGTCGTTACCACTTAGCTCATCGCTCTCCGCTGAATCTGCACTCAGATCTGGAAGCATCGATGAACTTTGAATCTGTTTGTAAAACGCCGTTGCCTCTTTTTCAACAAGCGACCAAAACAGCGATGATGATGCGTTATCCACACCCGACGAACCATTGGGGCAACGTTTATTAACTCTGTTGTAGTTGTAGTCTAAGCGTTCGAAGGCTTCTTGGTACAATTCGTTACGACGAAAAAAACCAGCGGCTGGCTTGATACCATAGAGGGCCAATATCAAATTCGAAAAATCATCTAGGATTGTACCGCTTGAATTTCGAGTCGGCTCAGAGAGGCTGATAAAGGTGCCTCGCGTTTGCTGAAATTCATCTAAGCGATTAAGCCATGCGCCAGCGTAAGCCCATTGAAAGACACCAGAAGAACGATCAAACACCGCAGAAGGTTCATACAGCAAAAGCGATTTAAAACGTTGCGAGACTCGACATTGCATTGCAGGAAACACCACACCAGCCAACTGTTGATCTGATATCCGCTTGACTAACTGTTCATCGGTTGATGAGAACCAAGAAATTGGCAACCCCAAACGCGAAAAACTTCGAGCGTCAACGTCGCTTAACTGCTCGAGAACTTTATACACCTCGCTGTACCCAGTTCCACTATCAAGTTTAGGCGACTTAATGGTATTCATTGTAACGGCAACGTTGTTCAACTGCGCTTTAAGGCTCCAAAGGTTCCACACCCCAAGCAACACTAGGAACATTAAGGCCGCTACACTGACTCGCTTATAACGAGTAAGGAGCTTTTCATGCAGCCTCAATCCATGCCCAGTTGGGACTGCGAAATTTGCTTCAGAGGCTATCTTATTTTCCAGCAAGTCGTTAAGAAAAAGAGTATCACTTGACTGACTAGACGCGCTATCTTGAGTGCTTTGACCAACGAAGTACAAACCCCTGAATTCAAAACCGTTTTGGTAAGAATCTTGTTTGAACAAAGTATTGCAAACCATCTCGACGCGGCTTTTAAGCAACGACAAGTCGTGATCTACCAATACATAATCATCGGCATCAAATAGACCGTTTAGTTGAGACGAACGAACCACTTGATTGCGATGAATCGACTTTGCAACTGAGAAAAACGCTCGCTGCACGAACTGTGCCCGATAACGTGAACCAAAATCTTCGTCGCTCGACCAGCCAAAAATCTCATCGTGCTGATCTTTGTTCTGACGAGCAAACGCCTGATAACTCGGCAGAACATCACAACCGCTCACCACCACATATATAGGCAAATGAAATGGTACTTGTTTATCAACAACTAGCATGCTGTTACTTAGACGTTCACTCAGTTCATCCAGCTGCTCCTCGTTTTTTCCCATCACCTCTGACACTGGAATCGAAACCAAAAGCCCATCAATTGGACGTTGAGGGCGCTTTCGCGTGATTCGCTCTATCACGCTTTTTAGATTACCAAGCGACGAAATCGAAACATCAAGCAAAGTTAGTTGCTTTAGAGACAAGCATTTATCTTGCGAATCGCTCGCGAGCAAATCACGTATATGAGATGGTGGGAGTCGTTTGGTCTTACTCGGTGGCAAAGAGCCAACTAAAGAAGCTTCAAGGGTAGGATTGAGCACCAAGTACAAAGGTACGTCGTATTGGCCGTGAGCTCGGCTGAACAATTGATGAGCTACCGTCGCTACCGTATTCCAAATATCTTTGAAACCGTTTTTAAGTTTGCTAAGTAGGCGCTTCCATAAGCTCTCGTCCGGCGATGACGCCTCACCAGCAGGAACCTTGAACCAAACCCAAACCAAGGCAATCACGATCAGAAGAACAATTGCTAATACAATCAGTGCCGGATAACTCGAAATTAAACGGCCTGCATCATTCGCAACTTGTAGGAGCCAGTCTTTCATCCTGCACCTAGTCCAGCAAAAAACGAGGACGTTAACCACCACCAAACAGCACTGCTAATCGCTAGGTAGACCATCAGCGAACCAAACACGATCTTATGCCAATCTGAAAACGGCTCAAGCTTTTTTGCGCTAGATGGGTTAATGATGGAACCATAACCGGATGGGAACAATTGCTCAGGTATGCGTGCGTAACCAGCCTTGGGCAGCAAGCGCTTACGGATAGTTCGAACTAATTTTTCGTTGCCTCGCAGGCGGCCGCGAAACCCAAGCTGCAATGACAAAATAAAAACAGCCGCTAGCTTTTTCTCTAAGGTAGTCAATACATCTTTGTTTAATAGCTTGCCTAAACGTCGGTAATATTCGTCGCCAGCATACGATGTCGAAAAGACACCAGCTTCGATCGAGAACTCATGCCAATACTGAGCGCCGAACCAGCGTATCTCAAGTAAAAATATTTCATCAGCCAGAGCGCTCATTACATAACTCACATCTTGATACGCCGCAAATTCCAACGCGCTGGTATTACTCGCCACGTACTCCATTTGGCTATTGAGCGCAGCCTTTAGATACGAGGCTAACCGGCGCGTCGCATCGCGTTCGCTAACATCTGCCGGCACCTCTTCATCAGTAATTTCAGCCCAGTCGATAACTCCTTGCATGATCATTCGCTTAACCTGATACACACGACTATAGAACTCTTTAAAGAGTTCCATCGTATTGAGGCCTTGCCATTCAAGCATCGCGTTCATACTGATTTATTTATAACCTCGCTTACGTTGAATAAAGCCAAATCGATTCAGGCTTATCTTGATCTGACTTCTGACTAGCACTGGTGATAATCAACCTCTCACCAAACCGTATTGACGGGTCGGACGCACTGAGCAATACAACCACACGAGCACGTTCGGATTCCGACTCGAAAATAGGCTTAGTAAGCAATTTTCGTTGCGCGCCGAGCAAGCGTTTTTGACCAACGCCGCGCAGCATCGACTCGCTGACGATACGCGCAGATTGCACATACTCTTTTAGATGACGCTCACTTACGCCCAGCTCTCCGCGAACTTCAATGGTCAGCGTCTCACTGTTAGCTGGCTTCTCGAGTTGGATACTGAACTGATCACCTTCAAGATCGAATTGCAGTAGCTTGAAGTGCGACTTAATGGTATTGATCAGGCTAGCTAGGCATGCAATCACCACATTAAAACTGGCGCGCATATCATTATGATCATAGGGTGGAAATTTTGGTGGCACCGGGTTTGCCGTCAGCTTCACCAATGCACCTATGGCATTGCAGAAAGTCGAATACGCGTTAAACGGATGAATATCCGCCGATAAAGTAAGTTCCAACGACGGTAAAACTGAGCCCAATATCTCCGACATCTCTCGCTTTTTGGCACGCGCATCGCGGCTTAAACCTGTAGCGTCAGATTCTGCAATCCCCGAGAGCTGTATCGCTTTTTGTCGTAGCGCCTGCACCAATCGTTCAAGCGTGGTAAACAAGGCTTCGGAACTACCAACTTTGCGTGAGTGAAAACGTCGGGTCGGCGGCACGTATTCGGTGGTCTTAAACGTACCGTCATTTTCTTTGCGAACGCGCGCGATCGGCATCGCCACGTATTTACCCGGCGGAGACTCCCCAACGTAAAGGCCATAACGAGGCCTTAGTCGATACACCTCAACCGCGTTCTCCCCGGTGTTCTCATCAACTACCGGCTCAGAACTCTGCATCGAGTCGAAGCGTTGGATCTCAGCACGTTGAAACGCGGCGCCCTTATCTCGAATTGGCACAACTAAATACACAGTCGCTACCGACCCACCTAATTCAAGATTAGGCGAATCACCTAAGCTTATCGAAATTTTTGCGTCCAGCTTGTCGTCATAATTGACGATTAAGCCATCTGGCATCATGCCATATACTGATCGTAAACTAAGCTCTCCAGACAGAAGGCTGCTCTGATCAAACTCAAGGTCAACCAAACCCCAATAATAGGGTTCTGACATAGTCAGGTGATGTTGACGCTCTATATCTCGGTAAACCTGATCCTGCTGAAAGTGCTGTGGCGATAACAACATACCTTCGTGCCACTGCACCGGAAACTGACGTTGTTTTACAATATGCATAGTGCTACTCCTGAATCGTTTTTCATAGCTCGATATTGGTTCATGATTTTGAACTCTCCACCACAGTCACCTTAGATTTACCAAAGGTTAGAGTCGGTTTTTTATACGGCGAAATATCCAAGGTGTAATCAGCGCTTTCCTTTATGTAGTTTGCATACACCATTACCGTGAAGGCCTTTTGGTAGGGAATTGGAAACTTGCTTTTCTCTTTTTTGGGAATCAGTGTTGGTTGAGAAATGGGCACCAATTCGTAATTGAAAATAACGAGCTTTCCAGGGTATTGAAGTTGAAACTGCGTCTTCTCGTCGAACCATTTTCTGGCGGTATACTTAGTCAGCTGCGCCACCAATGCTTCTTCATAAATAAACACAATATCCACCGCTAAGGCGGAGCTCTGGTTCACATCGTCAGTGGCAACTAAGTGTATGCGTTCAATCGCGTTATCGCTGTAACGGGGCAATAGAGTTTCCAGTTTCGAACATCCTGCCAAAACAAGGATCAGCACGAACGCCCACAACAACCTAAGAGCTAACCATTTCATGTCAGCACCATTACCTTTAATTGACTTGGAGATATGGTTAAACCAACCATGTTTCCGGCGGGCCCATTCTGCTCAGTTGGTGACAACATTTTGACCACCGGCATCGCCGTGGAAAATACTTTGAAGCTACCGATGATGTGCCTCTCGGGCCCCATCATCATTCCAGACGCAACCCCACCTACCACGCCAGCGTTATCGCCATTGCTAATAAACGCTGTCGTTAAAAGATTATGGACAGGCATACACTCGATAAACTGATTAAATACGCTGGGTATCGACGTAGAGGTAATCGCAAAGTTCGGATATGGTATCGGCACAGGTCCTGCTGGCGTTGGCGTATTACAAACATCAGGAAACGCGAAATGAATGGCCGGAAAGAAAGTATTCTGAAACATATCTACCCCATGTTGATGCGCTCAGCATCAAGCCTCAAATCCTTGTTCGCCGTGATCACCTGATTCTCGGCATCAATCTGTAGCATTTGTGCCGCGTTTAGTGTCCCCTGATCACAACGATGCACCCAGTTTTTCATTACATTTACAACGCTTCCAAAAGCGGTTTGAAACAGGTTTTCACAGGCTAGCTTTATGTTTTTGCAGGTTTCTACACTGATCTCCTTTGCGGCCCGAAGTGATGCGGTTTCACGCCCGGTTAACACTAAGTTGTCTGCCGTTAGATTAAGCGTATCTGCGCAATTAAACTCCAACGAGACGCTGGCACGTTTGGCGGCTCGAAGCAGGCTAGTAATGAAAACTCCTTCGGTCGTCTCTAGGTAACTCACATAGTCTCCTTGCATCAAACCGATCCCCAGCCCGTCCGCCGAATAGGCAGCTATATGTTCGTCGATAACGTATACCCCATTCTCACAAGCGCTTATCCAACCGGTTTGTACTGGCGAACCAATCGTCAGGCCCTGTTGCGTATCGGATTGCACTAGACGGTTAACAGCATTCATTAGATGAGCCCTCGTTGTTGTAGTATAAATTCCGCTTCGATCCGCCCTGGGCTCTCTGGCAATGGCAGTGCGCCTTCGAGAGCTAAAAGGTTCGAACCTTCACTGATTAGTTGATGAGTATTGATGAATTCCATTTCACAGCCACTGAAGTCACATGCGAATAGTTCAGCACGAGCAAGATTTGCTCGATCTAGCTTGGCACTATTAAAACTACACTCCTTTAATTTTGCCGCTTCCAATGTGGCGCCACCCAATTCACTTGAATCGAACGTGGATTGTGAAATACGAGCTTTCCCAAAGTTAGCGCACGCAAGGCCTGTTTCTTGAAAAACACTTTGCGTAATATCAGCCTTGACAAACAATGCCTGTGTCAAATCCGCTTGGGCGAAATCAACGTTAACTAAAGTCGTTTCTATAAACACACTTTGTGTAAGGTTGGCCTTCGAAAATCGACTGTTCGTAATGTTGCACTCTGAAAAATTACATCTTAAAAAATGAGCCCCTGACATTTCCCAACCGGTTATCGTGCTACCAATAAACATGACTTGTTCAAAACAATTTATTTGCATCTTCACGGATGAAAAATCCGATTTAGCCCACGCAACATTTCTCTGCAGACCGCCCACTAAAGACATGCCAAGTAAATTGTTTTCCAAGAACGCTGTTGTATCAAAAACAACGTTGACCCAACTCACTCCACTGAAATCATTACCAGCAAAGTGGCTCTTATTGACTTTCATTGAATCCAATGAAGAGCCATTCAGATCACACTTCATAAACGCAGATTGATCTATCGTTCCACCACTCCATTGAACATCGTTCAAGCTGCATTGCGTAAAGCGAGTTTTTACCAGGTTCGGCTTAACCAGCATCGCACTATCAAGTTGACACTCAACAAAACTACTCTCAATAAGGCCATCGCCTTTTAATGCTGAATTACTAAAATTCACCTTATGAAAAATTCCACCGCCGAGATCAACATCACTCAGATCCAGATTAGATAGATCAACTTCACTTACTGGCTGTCGGTCTGCGACCGCCATTTTTAACTCATTCACGTTCATGGGCGCACCTCGATCTTGTCAGGTACGTTTTTAATATTTTTCATATGACATCCATGAAACTGAGCCTCCTTAGCATTGGCTGAAAAGAATTCGCTTTCCGCCAAATCAGTGTTTTTCCAAATAGATTTACGTAGCAACGACTCAGTAAAATTAGCTGACTTCGCGCTAACATCAAAAAATTGTGCACCCGAAAAAATACAACGAAATAGCGCGGCGCCATCAAGGTTTGCTGACTGCAAATTGCAATCCATAAAGTTTGATTCTTTAACCGCTGCGTCCTCGAAATTCGTTCGCGACAGAATGGCTCCCTGAAAACCGACTGTTTTGCCAAACACTTGTGTGAAGTTGCACTCAGACAGGTCACAATCCCCGCCAAATTGAACACGATCTAAATGTCCGTTCACAAAGCTGCTTCGTTGAGCTTTTACTTGTGCAAAAATGCTTCTTACTATTTTGGAGCTAGCGAAGTTAGCCCCTTCGGCCGTCACATCCATTACCATTACCTGGTACAAATCTGCTTGCGAAATATCGATATTGCATAACGATGTTTGCATGAAACGCGTATTTTTCAATCGACAGCCAATCATTAGGCTATCGTCCAAACTTGAATCCATAAACGTCGACGATTCAAAATGAGCGCCACTAAAGTCAACCTTTTCCAGCTTAGCTTTAATCGCCATAATGGCGCCAAATCTGGCGTTACGAAACTTGGCGTGCTCGCCTTTAACCGCACTAAAGTTAGCGTTCTCGAAACGACAGTCATCAAAGCAGGCCCCATGTATTTTCGCGTTCGTGAAAACGGCACCTTGCAAATTGGCTCCTTTGAAATTACTCCCGGACAGATCTGCGGACTCAAGTAATGTATCTCGCATATCAAGACCTCTGAAGTCCAAACCGGCTAGATCTGCACCACAGAGGTCAACACCGCTCAAGGACTTCCCTTTATCGAGCGCGGCGACAACGTGTTCTCTTAGTCTTTTTGCCCCTTTCGGTGTCACCGAATTAGCACTGCTGCTGTCTTTAGCACTGAGCCTGCGTGCCTCTATTTTTGCCTGCGCTAATTTAAGTAACTCATCGGAGTTATCGGTTGGAATCTTTGGCACAAGTGAATCTGAAAACCGTGTTTCTACATCAGCGTCGGGTTTCTCTTTTGGCGCGTCGGACTTAATACCATTTTTCTCCAACGTCTTTTTTAACTCGGCTACTTTTTGCTCTCCATCACGTTTACAGTTCTGAGCTAATGATTCCAACCCAGCTATTGTTTCCGTTAAATCGACGTCTCCGCGCCTTATCGCTGCACTCGAAATAACCGGAACCGCGGGCATTTCTACTTTTACCGGCTTAATTTCGGGCGCGCCTTTGCTAAGCGCCTCCTTATTTAATCTTTCAAGCATTGATGCCTGCGCTTTTACGACCTTTTTTTCATGCTCTTGCTCAGCGCACTTTTGCTCAAGGGCCAGTTCCTTCAATTCTGCTTCTGACTTCACCGGCGTGAGCTGTGAATCATTCATAACGTGTGCCAACGCTGTCTTTTTATTAGTGCGCAGCGCATGCACCTCCTCGTAGTAACTCACAGGCCTAGCTGTATCTGAAATATTTTCGTAAGCCAGCATTAACGACTCAACATCAAGTGCGTCGCTATCGTCAACATCAACCATCCCGCGGTAAACAAGCACCCCCACATCCTCTTCAGGGAAAAACCACAATGTGTCGGCCTCGGTCTCAACGGCCTCCAAGCGAGTGGGCGAATTTTTTCGTTGAATAAAAGCCCGAGCACGCAAGGCGGGCAAATTCCCGGCTAATAAAGGCTGGCTTCTCGACACACCGACTAATTGAAAGGTTTCATCTCCACGGAGTTTTCCTTCTAACCATTGATCTTGCTGAGTCGTGTTAAAGATACTCGGGGCATGGTCCGGAGCTAACCCTGGGTAATGTTTATCCAACCACGTCTCATCATAGGTACCCGCTCGTTGTTGCCTAACCGGTGCCGATAAATCGATTGGCCCAAAACCAACGGGCTGATAAGACGAATCAATATTGTCAAACTGATCTAGCGATGCGCGTAAATTAGCCAAGGGCACAGTGGCGTTTTGTTCCAATGGTTTGTCGCGGTCTATAAATCCCTTACCAACAAAATTGTCAGCGAACCCCTTCCCGCCAAAAGAGTTCGACCAATCAAGATTCATCTCTTGAAAAGACTCTAAAGGCGTTTTATGCCAACCATCATCACCTAACACTAAGCTTTGATTACCACAAACAGTAATCATCTTTTCTAGGTTTTCTCCAACCGAGAATCCAGCGGTCATCTGCTCTACGGGATTATCCGCAGGCGCGTAGGCTTTGCCACTGAGCAATACTTCAGCTCTGAATTTTGGGGCACCTGCATCCAGTATCTCGGCTGCCCCCATTGCCGCTAGTGTTTTCTTCCAACCAAGCTGTTCCGGCAAAACGTGGCCGGACGACAATGAAAACCACATAAGAGGCGACACACATAATTGATACCGCCCCTGCAAATACAAAGTACGGTGTATTAGGCCTAACTTAAGAGGTTTGATTATCTGCATGGCCTTACATCTTTAGCTGAAGTTCTTTGATGTGTGCTTCCATACCATCAAGCCGTGCTTCCATTTCCGCAGCGGTGTCCACTAAACGCAAGCCACCTCTTACCTTTAAGGTTAATTCGTTTTGTATTCCAGTGCTAATTCGCATCCCAACAAAAGACACGTTTGTCTCAAAGAGAGTGGCATTAATATTCAGGCCCACGCCAAGCGCACTGTTGGTATTCGATAGTATGGTGGCCGAATTCGAGTTAGAGCCACCCACCAAATTAGTATCTGAGCTTCCTCCAGTCATGGCGAACCGAACACTGGTATTCGTAAAACTGTTATCACTACTATGACCAATATGGGTGGTTCTATTACTTGTGGTTATCGTCGATTCATCCGTTTGATTACCGACAACTGAGGTATTAGTAGTTGTGTCTGCGTATGACTTGCTATGGCTATCTCCGTGACTTTCGTTATAGGTAATTCCTTTGGAATAACTCTTGGACAGGATGCCCGCCTCGCCTTTGTCCGATGCTGAGTAACTGTAATTGCCACCGAGCGAGTAAGATGCGGATTTAAAATCGCCGCTGGCGTACTCGCCATCTATTTTGCTGATGGCAGCATCCAAGTTGACACTGGACTTAGCGCCATAACTGATACTTCGGCTATCACCATAACTGGTGGAGTAGTCATCGCCCACACGGGTGTTTTCCATTGTGCCGTTGGGCATAATGTTTTTGCTGCCCTTTTGCTCGTATATATAACTGATCTGTGGAACATCGGTATCGTCTCTAGAACGGTCGACCATCACCGTGACACCAGCCTCTGGAACCGTGGTCATGGTTTCTGATAGCTTTACCCAAACCGGGCTATCGGACACATTCAGATCGAGAAAATCGACATACACACCCAGTGCCGTATAAGGCGTGCCATCACCAGAGTAAAATGTTTTCACTTCGGGGTCGAAGTTTGGGGTGCCCTTCTCCAGCATCCAATGATTTCGGTATTTTGCTCGCTGATCATTTTTACTGACGACCTGCCCAAGCATACTCCCAACATGAGTATTGTTAGTGTTTAGTTCAGTTACATTTCCAGCCGCCAATGCAGCCGTGAATTGGTTGCTGTAACTGCCATCCACACCAACCTTATGGCTAACGCTTAAGATAACAAAGCGCTGCTTATCTAATTCTGGCCGCATAAGACATACGTCAGGCCGGTTACATTCAGATTTAGCCTGCCGCGCCTCGAAAACATGCCCAGGTTTAAACTTAGGGCTAGTGCATTCTCCACTTAGCCTGAAGGCTTGAGACTGAACAGTCCACGCGTCTTCTTCATTTAGGCTTATTGTCAGATCCTTAGTCGTACCAAATTGGAACATTCGATAATGATTCAACAATTTGTCGTCGCCATCACCGTCGGTACACACAAGCAAATCAGCCGGGCTATTCTTCTCCCACGCCGCTTGGGGTTCAGCCAATATGTTACAGGTACCGGGTGCGACCATTTTCTGTTCATAACTAAACGACTTTAGGTAATCATCCTCAGCCAAACTCTCAACTTCGGTGAACGTGTAGTAAATTGGCAGCGGCGTGCTCGTATCGGTTGTGCCTGCCACTGGCAAATTGACGTAGTTCACCGTCCGCTTTGGGTTGTTCGCAAACACAACCTTGTGATCGAGGTCGTCATGAACAAAGTAGAAATAGCCACCTACTTTATGTAAAAGACTTTGCACATAATCCCAATCTGATTCACCCATCTGCATCCAGTCTTGGCTTCGATAAGTGGCCAAGGACCCCAAGCCCTCGGTATCACACGATAAGCCCCACTTGTTTTTTACGATTTCTTCAATAACCTCTTTTATGGTCATCTGCGAGAACTGTCGGTAATTGTTCACTAGGCTCAAGCGCCAAAGCGCAGGCCGAAGTATGCAACTGTAAACGCCCGACTCTCGCATGCTAATTTTGCTAACAATACCGTTGAAAAAAACGGTAAAAGCGGGGTCAGGGTAAGCCGCTTTGTCTCTACCCTCGGGCAAACCCACTCGTACTGTCGCGGAACAACCCACAATGTTATTGAAGTCTATGGCTAATGTATTGGCACTTTGACTGAGTTCGTCATTTGCCCGAAACTCAACTTGATATTGAAATAGTTGACTAATACTGTCTTGTGCATTCAAGGACTGAATGCGAATAAAACGATCATCTAGGGTAGCCCCATTTTGTCGGATAACCAAGTCTAGGGAGGTTCGCGGAGGGTCCAAATCGTTTTTAGGGTAGACGTTGTCTACCGGAGTCTTGGGTTCTAAGAATTCAATATTTGCCATTTCGAACCGCCTGTTAATGAAGAGATGTCGGGTTAATCGTTCGGCGTGTCGTCTTTAATGTGTCTTCTTGCACTCCCCCGGCGGTTTTCAGCCAACTATTCAAACCCAAACGCGGGCCATTAGAAAATTTGGACTCGGGTATGCTCGGTTCGCGAACATCAATAATCGTGTGCAAAACCCACTGCCCATTAGTGGTATAGCGAAGCAATTCAACCAAGCGGTCATAATCAGCTTCTCCCGGCATCCAGCTTTCCGCCGTTGCGTAATCGACAGGCCCTATTTCTATCTCGATGGCATTTTGTTGATCCCAGACACGCTTACCCAACGCAACTTTGTCACCAAGTCGTTGAGGTTTGAGGTTCATTTCTAAGCCCGACTCCGAGCTGCCCGGCGCCATCGCCAACCTCGCGTGATAGGCTTTATCTAAGGGTACAAACGCGCCTTGCATGGAACGAATTTTCACTGGCGCTCTCAATAGCGTCGATAAGATTTGATCTACTGATGCCGCAGATGCACGCCCACCAGCAAGTAAACCAGCAAAGGGTAATAGCGGCGCAAACCGAGCTTCAGTATCACCAACGCGGTTTGAACCCAGTGGTAAACCGCTGACCGTCTTTAAATAACGATACAAATTGGATGACGAGCGCGGCCCTTTATGCAGGCCAGCATGAAAACGTTGCTTGATCAGATAGAGCAAGGAGATAAAACGATGCTCAAACAAACTCAAAAACGCTTTTAGCTCAGTACGCCCGGCTCGGGCCTCTGCATATACCCATTCGCTGTGCTGCTGGGGCAACGGCCCCAATGGCCCAGACAAGCCAAACGTTGCAACAGTCATCTTTGGCCTAGTCGTATCGAATGCAACCTGTGAAATATCATTTGCATGAAACTGATCGCCAGACTCCGTACAGAAGTCGAGCGCACGATCTATGCGATCTAACTCAGGCAGATCCGCATCGTCTGACTGCGATAACAAGCGCACCGCTTGATAAAAATTAAACTGCGCTGGATGGTCTCTTAGACCATCTCTTACAACAGCGCTTTTTCGCCCGTCATAGGTGGCCATGTTTTGAATGCCTCGTCACGTTGATTACTCAATAATTCCAAACTTACAAACGAATTGATTGTGGTGTAGAGCGCAAAGAATCGTTGAAAGATTTCTCCTAATAGATACACGCTTGTTTGATCAAGCCGAGCTTCGTCAACCGTCATCGATATTTTCATACCCTGGGTAAATCCACGCCAAGCGTCCTTGCCAGTATGAGCCACGCTTTGTTCAGTGCGCAGGTCCAGCACAGAATCGACCAAGGATTGATGGCTCAAATTGTCTGGCTCGCAATACATGCGCAGCATGTTCTGAATCATCAGCACATTTTCTCTATCCACAGAATCTGCGTCGTGGGATTGAACCGAGGGCCGCCCTAGGGTCGAGAAATTCAAAGTCAGATGAGAAACAAGTTCCCATGGCTGTTTACCTCGAACCGCAGGCTCTCTATAACGCGTCGGCTTGGTCACCAATACGGCATGATTAGCCGGCCCTTCACCAACTAACCGTAGCTGGGTTCCTATTCGCATGTTGCGTACTAAGTCGCGATTGGTGCAAATAACTTCGGCATACACCGAATCACTCGCAGGCAAGGAAATATTGAAGCCTTGATCATGAAATGAAATAAATGTCTCAGTACCAGGGAAACGTTTGCGCTCTGGAAAATCACGCCGTGAAGACCAATAGTCAGTCTCGTCCTCCAGGCGGTAGACATCTTGTTCTGGAAGGAAGGCGGTTATTTCAGTAGATTTACCCTGAACATCGGTACCCACCACTCGGCGTATGGAATGAATCTCACAAGCTCGGTATTGTCGAATGTCAGGAACAAGTAAATATTCGAATTCTTTCTGGTCGAGCTTGACCGGTTCAGTAACCGCTCCGTACAAATTAACCAAGGGCACGCAGTTCACCAGCAGGCTTTCTTCGTCAACAATATTTTCTCTGGAGAGATCAATATTAAACAGAAAATACAGATCTAATTCAGTACCAAGCCCCGTGCTCTGAATGTTCTTCACATCAAAAAACAAGAATTTTTCTGGAAATGAAAAATACTCCTGCAGTAAACGATAGCCTGGATGAGAACGTTTTGAATACGGCAATATTGCGTGCTCATTATCGAAGCCTAACCACTTAAGCTCAGCTTGAGCAAACCCGGCCTCCTCCGGTAGCCCGCATACCACTGAATCAAGATTACTATGCAAGCGATCGTATAAATTGAAGCACTTGGGATTTTTCTCAGCATTAATAAACAAGCGTAAGTCATCCAACTTAAGGTCGTTAAAATCAACGCCACTAGTACTCTCTAACTTCAGATGAAGCACTGAACGAACTTCTTTGCCTAATGATTCAATTTCTTCAAAGCGATTGGTCGGCAGCAAGCGCGATTCCTTTATCGCAACAGGCCACAGCTTAGTATCATAAGCATTGCGCAGGTAGCAATCGTACTCTTGATTGTCGCGCGCTTTTACTTTGCGCTTGAAAAGGCGCTCACGCTGCAATGGATAACCTTCAGTGAAATCGACCGAATCTGGGAATGGGTTTATCTGAACCACACCCATCGAGGGTACCGGTGTTTCTAGGTGCGGATATAAATGCTTTAAAAGGTTGGTAGGAACCTCAGGCAAATCGGCATCCATGTTATAACGCAGGCGCGCGGTCATGTAGGCAAACGACTGCAATAGCATTTCCACATGCGGATCATCTGAGCGCCCTGAACCAAGCTGTAGCTCATGGGCAACCTCAGAATAGTCTTGCGAAAATAGCTCAGCGCGCTGCCTGAGTGAGTGCAACTCAGACATGAAATAGTCAATGACCTTTTCGTTTCCAGGCGCAATCATTGCAAACTCATCCTAAGCATCCGCCGCAGGCAATGCCAGCGGAATGCGAAACTGTATCGGTGTTTGAGACTCCCTAAGTGTGCCAGCAACGGTCACCATGAGTTTAGTTGGATCGTTATCCAGATAACTGCCACCGACGACCGGGCCTAAAAGTCTCGGTTCGTAGGTTTCGATTGCATGGCGCACATTGTCCACCACCTCAGCAACACGACTTGGCTTTGACTCACCAGCAGTGACAACACTGGCTACACCGTAGTCAAGTATGGTTTTGGTGGTATGAGACTTTCCAGATAAATAGGATCGCGAGTTAAGCAGCCGATTTAACTCACCTTCAACCGAGGCTAACTCCGCGTTACGGCGATCAACCGGACTGGAAAAATCGTCGCTAAGTGGCTTAGAAATTCTGTCAAAGAGTGAGCGCATCTTGCTAAATCAATCGCTACTTATACTTAACAAATGCAGATGGACGATTGCGCGCCACACTCCAATTCGCAACTTTTTTACCATTGATCGTGGCGTTTGCGTGCTGCGCTGAGTAAGTCCACTGAATGTCGGTAAAGTTCAAGGTGAACTGCTCAGTCGCCATATCATTCGGGTGTGACTGACACTCTATCGAACTGACAATGGCATTCTGCAATTCGATAGTCATGATATTGGCAATCGTATTCGTGTCGTCTTTACCTGGTGCATTACGTAACAAAAATAACTTGGTTGGCGCTTTCGGGTCTCCGCCATCGATTGGCTTACCAATCAAACACTGTTGATAAAACGCGGTTGAAGTTTTGTCGTAATATTTAACGCAAGTAATGTCGGTCAGCGACGGCCGACCAGACGTTCTGGCGGAATTACTGACGTCTGTTGTCATTTGTTGCTTCATGCCATAGTGATAAGAAAGCAGCTCAATACACCCATCGAGTTTTACGTCGTCGGGCAGGCCGTTAACGCTTCCAGCAATCAAGCTTCCGCCTTCGCCAGGGTCGGTAACAATGTCGGTATTACCGGGTTGAAGTAGTACGAGATCCATAGTTGTTCACCTATTTACTTAGTGCTTTGCACGTATTGTCGTTCACGCATTGACTGTTGGTTAAGACGGTAAGTCTGCAACCAAACGAATTGACGTCGTGAGTTCTTCAAGTTGAAAGTGTGGTTTGAGGAAAACCGTGGCTCGGTACGAACCCGGCCGGCCTGGTACATCCGACACCGCGACCCTAGCTTGGCGCAATGGATAGCGTGCTTTCACTTCTTG
>CALKRK010000148.1 GCA_937989675.1 uncultured Arenicella sp.
ATTGATGCGACGTCAAGTGATAAACAAGAATTGGAATTTGATGAGCAGAAGACCACGTTTGTGTTCAATAAAGTTGATCTGCTAAATGAAGATCAGCGGCTCCAAGGCCTGAGCATCTCGGCAACAACCGGTTTAGGCATAGAAGAACTAAAGAAACACATAAAAACGTTAGCGGGCTACGCAGAAGAAAACGAAACTGTATTCACGGCGAGACGTCGTCATTTAACGGCATTGGCCGATGCGAGCGCAGCTGTAGAGCGAGGCCTAGACCAACTCAAAACTCATAATGCTGGCGAACTACTGGCTGACGAATTACTTCAAGCGCAAAACTTTCTGAATGAAATCACCGGTGAATTTTCGGCTGATGATTTGTTAGGAGAGATCTTTAGCGGTTTTTGCATCGGTAAGTAAATTAACTTTTAACCACTTTTTTACCACTTTTGGCTCAACACTCTAAGATGCATTGATGTTGGGAGTGGGTAAATCAAATCGCGTTCTGTTGGTCGCTGTAACGCTGGCCGTATTGGCGCACAGCTCGCTTTTACTGATCACCCTAGATGATTACGACCTCACCCAAATAGAAAATCAAACGCTTTCAATTAGTTTGGTAAAGGAAGACCCAAAACCGCCGCCAGAACCTAAACAAGCCCAAACTGAAAAACTTCAGATCAATCCAGTTCAAATAGAGGAAGTAACTGCAGCGCAACAGGATGATGATTTGGTTGATGAAGCAAAAACTAGAATACAAACATCGCTCATGAGTAATGCCTTTAAAAGTTTTGTTCAAAGAGAAACAGATAATTATAGAAATGCTAACCCAGATTCGGTCGAAGAGTTCAGTACTACCTTTGATGAAACGATTACGAATTATGAGAACATACCGCTACAAACCAAGAGGGGTCTTGCTCAGGCGCGTGCAACTGGTGTATTCATGATCCAAAATAAAAATGGTGGGCGAACTTGCGGCGCTTCGGTTCCTCAATTATTGAGTGGCAGTGGGCATGATGATGGATCTACAGAAATGTTTTTGGGTAAAGATTGCACACCAGAAAAGAAGTTTGAATTGAACCTAAACAAACCTAACAACGGGTGGATGGACCGATAAATTCTTGAAAATATGGAATATTTAGAGAATATTTACATTTTAATGGACAAATGGTCTGGTTAAATTGTCATACATTTGCTAAAACCTAGCCCACTGTTTTCGAATATCAACAAGAAGTAGCTTCCAAACCAACAAAATTAATAGAAAAATCGGTTTTACCAACGAGGGTAAATTGAGCCTAAATTCCACCAAGCTGAGTTCCGTTAAGCTAAAAACGGAAAAGTTGTGCATACAGGAGTTAACCTTGCCGATGCGCGAGAGCTCGGTGGCCGATCATGGATAAACGATGGTGGATAACTTTTGGCTTGGTCATTATCGCGGTGAGCGCGTATTGGTTTTGGCCAAAACACACGCCGCCAGCCGATGCCGAAAAAATCGACTCGCAGAAAAGCGTTGCTCAAGCGAGTGTCAAGGAATTACCCGTTGTAAGCAAAGTTACAAACAAAGAACAGATTGACGACGATGAGCTATTAGAGGATCCATACGCAGATGAAGCCATTCGTGCGCAGTTGCTTCAGGTAGCCGATTTGTATGCCGAAACATCGAAGTACCCACACACGTCGCAGCCAATACGAAACCCCGATTTAGCCAAAGAGTCTAAACCGTTTACGGAAACCGAAGTAGATCTACCATTCCCTGTTGATGGCTTAGAGGAACCGATTCGATTGCTTGCGGCAGTTGATCGTTACCAATATTTTGCTGGAGACATTATCACCGCCCGTTTACATGTTGTCGGAGCGCCACCCGACACCTTTGTACAAGCGACGGCGGTAATGAGTGGCTCGCAAGGAGACACACCTCTGGTTGCTACTTTGGATTCTGTTGATGAAACACTGACCAATTTTACCGGCAGTTTCGATACCCGGGTTGCGCCGCCTGGCGTAATGACCACTGAGATGTTGCTGAAGATGCAAGTAGAGGTTGGTGAGGAGACATTGTTTACCAGTGTGCCATTTCGCTATTCGCAAGCGTCGGCGCAGTTAGTGGCGGTGTCATATGTAAGGCAAGAGGCTGAAAATTTGGTAATCGCGCTCCAATATAACGTTTATCAACCAGGCTACTACTTTGTTAAAGCGATATTAGAAGACGCGCAAACCGGGCAGCCCTTAATACAACTTCAGGGCGAAGATCGTTTAAACCAAGGCAATGGCAACTTGGTCTTAAAAGCTCACATAAGTGCACTGCGCGCCATGGGTTCAGAAGGCCCGTATGTGTTGCGAAGTATAAATACGTACAGAGGTTCAGAAGATGGTGAAGCATATGATGTGCCAGCATCGAGCGCTGCGGCGCGCTTTGACATCCAAGGTTTTCCGTTTGACCAGTATGACAATATAGCCCATCAGGATGATTTGGCCGCAGAACGTTTGGAATTTTTGCAGAACCTCGGAGCGGGTAGTAACTCAACAGAAGAAGAAACACCTTGAGAGGTTCAGTAATGATGCAGTAACCGGGACCGAGGTAGTGCTGGTTCCACGAAAACAGGCTAACGCACCGCATAAATAAGAGTGTATGCCTAACAAATAACCCAGCAGTAAATCACCAGAGGAAAATCATGAAAACTAAAATAATAATGGTTGTGTTGATGTCGTTGCTATTTAGTGTGTCGGCCGTGGCAAAACTAAATGGCAAAAATGTTGTGCTTGTTCACGGGTTTCAACAGGATGACTTAAAAAACCGACCGAACAGCAGTGCTCAGCAAAGTAACGCGAATAATTATTGGAGTGCGTATTGGGGAAATCGTGCCGAAAGAACCCTTTATTGGCCTTCACACGAACGCGTGACAGGCAAAATTAAAGATACTATTAGAGATCAGATAAAGAGTTTGGAATCAAGCCGCACTTGCTCAAATGGATGCGTGTTTGTTACTCACTCAACGGGTGATTTAGTGCTGCGTGATGCGCTAACTCGTTTAGGCCAATGGGGCGTGAATCAAAACAACTTTAAAGTAATTGCTGTACTGGACTTTGCCGGTGCCGGAGGCGGTACAGAGCTGGCTGATGTCGCCGTCAATATCGCGCAAGGTAGTGGCGTGGTAAACGCAGTTCAAAAAGCAGCGATACGAACCTTTTTAGGCTTTGATCCAACACCGTCAACGGTTGGCGTACTGAACGATCTACGCCCGGCCAATGCAAGAAACATTTCGCGCAATAATAACCCAGTACCGAGGCTTCGCTTCGTTGGTGAAGGCACGGAATTTCTTGGCGTGACTAAACCGTTTATGAAAGGCAAAAGCGACAGTGTTGTACCAATGCACAGTGCATGCGGCGCTAGTAGTTCATCTGCGTACGATTCTTGCAGCCGATCTGTTAGAGTGAATGGGCAATTACGTTCAACTAATGGGCCGAGCTCACTGTTCTTTAATCACTATGCGGTGTTAATGGGTGAGAGCACAGCGCACAGTGAAGCGATTAGCAACGCACGTAGCGGAGACTTCACAACCGTAACCAACAATACTACCAAAGGCGTTAAAGTTGATTTCAGTACTAAAACTGAGCGCAAATGGTGGAGCTGGTTCTACAAAGTTCGCTTAGTCAGAAATGGCAGCAGTAAAAGCATGTCGGCCAATGTGTATGACACATTGAACAACTAGTTGAGTCTAATTTAGTATCTAAACAAATTAATTAAAGGGCCCTCGGTTGCGAGGGCCTTTTCGACTGCTTTTGATAATGAGACCTAGCGAATATTACTTTAAAGAAGGCTGCTATATAGAGGAATGGCACAACACACCAGATGACCAGGCAATGTCCGTAGCGAGAGTTCGTGTCGATGTCGGTAACACAACCAAGCTGCATTCGCTCAGCAATACCACTGAGCGTTATATTATGTTAGAGGGCGTTGCCGTGGTTACGGTTGGAGGCCGATCTTGGGAAGTAACAGAGGGTGATGTGGTTAGCATTCAACCTGGCGTTTCGCAAAAAATACAAAACACAGGGTCAGAATCCCTTATTTTCCTAGCGGTGTGTATGCCACGTTTTGAGGTCGAAAATTATCAAGAGCTCTAGAAAACAAAATGTTTTAAGGAGTTTTTATGAAACACTTAATCGCTGTATCCGCAGGCCTATGCTTATTCTTCGCATCGCATATTGCGGCGGCTAACTATACCAAAACGAAATACCCAATAGTTTTAGTCCACGGTTTTTCGGGCTTCGATAATGTTGGTGGCCTAATTGGCTACTTTCATACCGTGCCTTATAACTTGCGTCGTTCTGGCGCTAAAGTTTATGTGCCTTCAGTGTCGGCATTTAACTCTTCCGAAGCGCGCGGCCAACAATTGAGTAACTATTTGGTCAGTTTGCCGGAAAACAAATTTAACCTAATTGGGCATAGCCAAGGTTCGCCCACTTCGCGAGTAGCGGCCGCGTTGGTGCCACACAAGGTCGCGTCGGTTACCTCGGTAAACGGTGCTAACAAGGGCTCAAAGGTTGCTGATGTGTTACTCGGTTTGGTGCCGGAAGGTGTTGGTCAAAACCTTATCGCAGGCATTCTAAACTCAGCTGGTGAAGTGATTAACTTTTTCGCTGGCGCCAATAATGAGCAAGATGCATTGGCGGCCGCGACTACTTTAAGCAGCGCTGGTTCGGAGCAATTAAACAATGCCTTAGATAACAAAGGTATAAGCAGCAATTGCGGGTCTATATCTGAAAACGTCAACATAGATGGGCATAATATTAAGATGTTCTCTTGGAGCGGAAACTGGGCCGTTACTAATATTTTTGATGTCACCGATGGGTTCCTTGGTACAACTGGTTTAGCATTTGGCTTCGAACGTAACGATGGCCTGGTGAGTGTTTGCTCAGCTAAGCTCGGCCGTGTTATCAGTACTCGCTATCATATGAATCACGTAGACGCGATTAATCATTTATTCGGTGTACGCGGCTGGACTAATCCAGTGTCTCTATACCGAGCACATGCCAATAGGCTAAAAAATAAAAACCTGTAAACATATAGGCTTGTATAAACTGTGTTGAAAAAACTAGTTCTCTTTATCGCTGTCACAACACTATGCCTAGTGGTGTTGTGGAGGCTAGACGCGCACTTTAGCGAGCAAAACCGGCAAGCAAATGTTGATGCATCTGAAGTGGATACTGGTGTACTTACAATAACTCCGCTACCGGAATTAGATGAGGAATCTAACGATGGCCGCGTTTACAGCACTCCCAAAACGCATGACCAACTTGTAGCACTTCCAAGCCTTGAAGGTACAGATATTGACGGTGCGATAAGAACAAACAACAAGGGCGAGCTAATCGTCGATCAGGGAGTTAGAGATTTCTTTGATTACTTTCTAAGCACAGCGGATGAATTGGGACCTGACGTAGCGATCAGCGAGGTGGGTCGTTATATACGCAAATACCTTCCACAAGAGGCGCAGCTAGAAGCGGTAGCTCTATTTGAAAACTATCTACGGTTCAAAAATGTGGAGTTTGAAATTCAGCAGGCGCCATTAACTCAGCAAGTGCTGTCAGATGCCGATGCCTTGGGTTTGTTGCGTAAAGCGCTCAATGGCACAAAAGCCGCCCGCGCCCGATTCTTTTCCAAAGAAGAAGAACAGGCCCTCTTTGGTTTGGAAGACACATCCGCTGAATACACGCTAAAATCGTTAGAGCTGTTGGCCGATGAAAATAAAAGCGATGCAGAAAAACGGCAACAATTGGATGCTTTAGTACGGTCGCTCCCGCCGGAGTTACAAGAAAGTATTCAAGAAACTGAGTTAGATAGAAACAATCAGCAATCGTTGGAGCAATTGCTGGCATCTGATCGAGACGATTCCCAGTTGCATGAAGAGCTGGTTCACAGTGGAGTATCTCAAGAAAAAGCCAACGAGATCATTGCGAACCGACAAGCGCAACGTGAATTCTCCTCAATCTATTCATCGTACCTAGCGGCTAAAGCGGAACTGGATCAGCAACACCCAGGCTATGTTCAGCATCTTAATGAGCTCCGAGCCCGGTTTTTTGTAACACCTGAGCAGAAAACCCGAGCACGATTGCAAGATCTAAACAACTAACAGGCATCCAAGTCGCAAATTAATGTGTCTACGCATTAGTAAGCTAGCAGTTAAAGCGTTAGAATCGCGGAATTATTGAACAGGCCGACCAGCCTAACGTTTTTGATGTTCCATTCTGAATCATTCGATGTCATTGTGATTGGCGGCGGCCACGCCGGGACTGAAGCCGCACTGGCTTCGGCTCGCACTGGCGCGCGTACATTGTTACTCACCCATAATATTGAAACCATCGGCCAGATGTCCTGTAACCCTGCGATTGGTGGGATTGGTAAAGGTCATATCGTTAAAGAAGTCGACGCCATGGGTGGTGTTATGGCCGAAGCCGCCGATAAAGGCGGGATTCAGTTTCGCACACTCAATGCTCGTAAAGGCCCAGCAGTACGCGCGACTCGAGCGCAAGCCGATCGTGTGCTCTATAAAGCCGCGGTTCGGGAAGTGGTAGAGAATCAAGAAAACTTGTCTTTATTTCAACAGTCCGCGGATGATTTGATTATTGAAAATGACCAGGTTACAGGTGTGGTTACCCAAATGGGGCTCAAGTTCAAAGCGAAAACCGTAGTACTGACTACGGGTACTTTTCTGGGCGGCATCATTCATATTGGTTTGGAAAACTATCAAGGGGGCCGTGCGGGAGACCCGCCGTCCAATGCCTTGTCCAAACGGCTACGCGAGATGCCCTTCAAGGTCGATCGTTTGAAAACGGGTACCCCTGCTCGCCTCGATGCAAGAACCATTGATTTTTCGGTGATGGAAGCACAACCCGGTGATACCCCGTTACCCGTCTTCTCATTTTTAGGTGATGTGTCTCAACACCCCGAGCAGGTAAATTGCTACATCACTTACACCAACTCAAACACGCATGACATTATTCGTGGTGGGCTAGATCGTTCACCCATGTACAGCGGTGTTATCGAAGGGGTTGGGCCTCGTTATTGCCCATCCATTGAAGATAAAATTGTGCGCTTTGCCGACAAAGATTCGCATCAAATTTTTGTAGAGCCTGAAGGCTTAAAAACCCATGAAGTCTATCCAAACGGAATCTCTACTTCCCTACCCTACGATGTACAGCATGCGTTTATCAGATCGATTGCTGGTTTTGAAAACGCTCAAATAGTGCGCCCGGGCTACGCCATCGAATACGACTTTTTCGATCCTCGCGGCTTGAAGCCGACGCTTGAAACGAAATTCATTGATGGTTTGTTTTTTGCTGGTCAAATAAATGGCACCACTGGTTACGAAGAGGCGGCTGGCCAAGGTTTACTAGCGGGTTTGAATGCAGCTCGGCAAGCGCGTGACCTAGAAGCTTGGTACCCAACGCGTGACCAAGCCTACATAGGCGTACTAGTTGATGACCTAATTACCATGGGCACCAAAGAGCCCTACCGCATGTTTACTTCGCGCGCGGAATATCGCCTGCTACTACGAGAAGATAATGCTGATTTGCGCCTAACCGAGCAAGCTCGTGAGCTTGGTTTAGTGAGTGATCGACGTTGGGCTGCGTTTAGCAAGAAACGCGAATCGATAGAGCTTGAGCAACAACGTTTAAACAGTACTTGGTTGCGGCCAGGGTCAATCTCAGATGATATCGCCGTTAGAGTCGTTGGTAATACCTTGAAAAAAGAAGCTAATTTGATGGAGTTGCTGCGTCGACCCGAAGTCACGTATGAAACGTTGATGAGCTTGCCAGGTGCAGGTGATGGGGTTGATGATCCGAAGGTGGCTGAGCAGCTGGAAATTCAAGCTAAATATCATGGTTATATTGAGCGCCAGCAAGCCGAAATAGAGAAGCACAAACGCCACGAAAGTACTGAATTGAGTGTTGACTTGGATTATACCGTCGTAAAAGGGTTGTCGAACGAGGTGGCGCAGAAGCTAAATGAGCATAAACCGACTACGATAGGGCAAGCGTCGCGAATTTCAGGCGTAACTCCCGCTGCCGTATCTTTGTTGTTGGTGTACCTAAAAAAGCAAGGCCGAGCCGCTTAAACAGCGGGTTTTGGCTGATTAACCTCGCCGAACTAAGCCTTGAATCACAATTTTGGCATGTTCCAAACTAATGGCAAACTTATGGCCTTTTCCACCTCTCGCTGTTTATCGTTTTTTTTCAATTCGTGCTTACCCTATAATCAGCAGCCGAGTTTTATTTTTTGGAGCGCTCATCGCGCTGGGTAAATGAGACCGATATGAATGATCTACAAACAAATACGGAGATGAAGTTATCTCTTGCGGAAAAAGTAAAACAAGGTCTGGATACCTTGGATATATCCTATGGTGAAGAAGCTATAGAGAAGTTAGTGGCGTACATGGAGTTGTTAGCTGAGTGGAACAAAACGCACAACTTGACCTCGGTCGACGACCTTGAAGAAATGCTCAGTGTGCATATATTCGACTGCGCCAGCATCAAACCTTATCTGAAAGGTATGTCGCTCTTAGATGTCGGTAGTGGCGCTGGTTTACCTGGAATGGTGTTGGCTATTTTATCGCCTGCTCTGGAGGTGACCTCGGTTGAGGCACGCAACAAAAAAGCACAATTTCAGATGTTTGCAGCTAATAAGTTGCGTTTGAAGAATTTCACCGTTGAAAACGTGCGAATCGAAGATTTCAAGCCAAAAGAACAGTTTTCAATGATTACCTCTCGTGCTTATTCAAGTTTGGAGCACTTTGTGGAAGGCTCTAAACAGGCACTGGCCCCAAATGGCCGTTGGTTAGCGATGAAGGGAACGGTACCCAAAGAAGAACTGAAAGTTCTTAAGAAGCTAAACCTAAAATTTGATACCTTTGCTCTTAAAGTTCCTGAGCTTGATGCACAACGCAACCTTATTGTGATCTGCGCTCCAAAATAAGATCTTAAAATGGCCAAAGTTATCTCAGTCACCAACCAAAAAGGTGGCGTTGGTAAAACCACAACCAGCATTAATCTGTCGGCATCACTTGTAAAGCGCGGTAAGCGTATTCTTTTGCTTGATATGGACCCACAAGGCAATGCCAGTGTGGGCCTGGGTGTGGATACCAACGAGTTAGAAAGCACCATCTACGATGTATTGCTCGGCGAGGCAATGGCCAAAGATGCGATCGTTGCAACCGAGAGCGGCGTTGATGTGATGACCGCAAACGGTGATTTAGCTGGTGCGCAGGTTGAGCTTTTGAACGAGATTGGCCGTGAACTGCGTCTTAAAAAAGCACTGGCTCCGCTTATGCAAGACTATGATTTTATCTTCATAGATTGCCCGCCCGCATTAAACGTGCTCACGATCAATGCCTTGGTGGCCTCCAATTCTGTGATGATACCGATGCAGTGCGAGTATTTCGCATTGGAAGGTTTAAGCGCGTTAATCTCAACCATTCGTGCGATTCGAGAAACCTTGAACCCGTCTTTGAAGATTGAAGGTTTGTTGAGAACGATGTTTGACAAGCGTAATAGCTTGTCTGGCGAAGTGAGTCGTCAGTTAGAAACGCATTTTGGCAAAAAAGTCTATAAAACGGTAATACCCAGAAATGTTCGTTTGGCTGAGGCGCCCAGTTATGGGGAGCCAGCAATCTCGTATTCACCGCACTCGAAAGGCGCGCGTGCTTATGTGTTATTGGCCGACGAAATGCTAAAAATAGCCAAGGTCAAAGCTGCAGCCGTATAATAACTAACTATGAACACTAAAAAGAAGAAACGATTAGGTCGCGGATTAGACGCATTACTTGGTAGTACAGAGCCAGCAGCAAGTGGTGAAGCTCAAAACTCGGTGCTGGAAACCGCCCCAAATACGCTGCCAATCGAAAAACTGCAGCCGGGCCAATACCAGCCAAGAACCAATATGGACCCGGAGTCGTTGCAGGAATTGGCGGCCTCGATTAAAGCACAAGGCATTATCCAGCCGATATTGGTGCGCCCGGTTTCTGACGATAAATACGAAATTATTGCCGGTGAGCGCCGTTGGCGCGCCGCTCAAATTGCTGAGTTGCACGATGTGCCAGTATTGGTTCGAGATATCCCGGATGAAGCTACTCTGGCCGTGGCACTTATCGAAAATATTCAACGTGAGAATTTAAACCCGGTCGAGGAGGCCGTGGGTTTAAAGCGGTTAATGGATGAATTTGAACTCACACACGAAGAAATGGCCAAGAGTATCGGCCGATCTCGTACGGCGGTGACCAACCTACTCCGGCTGCTAAGTTTGAGTCACGGCGCCAAGCAACTTTTAGAGCATGGAAAAATAGAGATGGGCCACGCGCGCGCCTTACTTGGTTTGCCAGTAGAGCAACAAGATTTTGCGGCCGCTGAAGTTTACTCTAAACGACTGTCTGTTCGTCAAACAGAGGCTTTGGTGCGCGCTTACGCCAACCCCAAAAAGAAACCAATAAAGCCACCGAAAAGCCCAGATATCCGCTCGCTTGAAGAATCGCTTGCCGAAAAATTGGGTACTAAAGTGTCATTAGATGACAAGAATGGTAAAGGTAAGTTAGTTATCGAATATAAAAACCTTGATATTCTTGATGGGATACTTGCGCATATAAAGTAGTAAACCTCCATTTAGCAACAACAGTTAAAAGAGAGCCGACAAATCAAAACAGCGAAGGAGCTAACTATGATGATTAAAAAGTTTTTACGTGGTTTTTCGGTGTTGGCTCTTTTGTATTTGGCTAGTAATGCTCACGCTGCTGAATCGGTGTTCGAGCTCTCTGAAAGAGCCAAAAAACTAGCCCAGAATTCCATTATCGTTGATGGTCATATCGATGTGCCGTATCGAGTTGAAGAATCCTGGGTTGATGTAAGCGATGCCACGGAAAAAGGCGATTTTGATTACCCCCGCGCAAAAGCTGGTGGGTTGAACGCGCCGTTTATGTCGATCTATATACCAGCTAAGCTTGATGATTCTGATCAGTCTACAACGCTTGCACATCAGTTGATCGACTCAGTGGAGGCAATTGTCGGGCGAGCACCCGACAAGTTCGCTATTGCGACATCCCCAAAAGAAGTTGAACAGCACTTTGAGAAAGGCTTGATCTCGCTGCCACTGGGTATGGAAAATGGCTCGCCAATTCAGGGAGACTTGGCAAATTTAAAGTCTTTTTATGACCGCGGTATTCGTTACATCACATTAACTCACGCCAAGAGTAATCACATCTCAGATTCATCTTATGATAAGAATCGCCAGTGGGGAGGCTTAAGTCCGTTTGGCAAAGAGTTAGTGGCAGAGATGAATCAGCTTGGGATTATGGTGGATATTTCGCATGTTTCTGATGATGCATTTTATGACGTGATTAAAGTAAGCCGCGCGCCGGTGATTGCATCGCACTCGTCTCTTCGCACCTTCACCCCTGGTTTCGAACGGAACATGGATGACGCAATGGTTAAAGCTTTAGCTAAAAATGGCGGTCTGATCATGATTAATTTCGGTTCTACTTTTCTGACCAAGGAGGCTCGAGCGTGGAGTGATACGCGCAGCGTTGCGATCAAGAAAATGGAAGAGAAACTCGGTAAAGATAACGAAGCCGTTGCAAAGTTTAAAGAATCGTATCGCGACGATAACCCTCTTCCCTATGCCGACCTAAGTAACGTTGTTGAACACATCGACTACGCCATTAAGCTGGTTGGCATTGACCACGTTGGCCTTGGTTCAGACTACGACGGCGTTGGGGATTCCCTACCTAGCGGATTAAAAGACGTAGCAACTTACCCGAACCTAGTTCAAGCCTTACTTGATGCTGGTTACAGCGACGAGAAAATAAAAAAGATACTCGGTGCTAACTTGCTGCGTGTTTGGA
>CALKRK010000149.1 GCA_937989675.1 uncultured Arenicella sp.
TGCCCGCAAAGGGTGAGCAAATCGATTTCTCTGGTGCTAATTCCGCCACCAAAGAGCTGCGCTTGATTACGCATACCATCACTCAGCGCGTGCTGTTTGACTACGAGCGCCAGCAATTTAATACCGTTGTGGCCGCCGCCATGGAATTAACCAACGCGGCAGAGAAAGCAGATTGGAGCGCGATGGGTGAGCACGCAGAAGCGGCGCTGGCCGAGGTTTGTCATACCTTAGTGAAAATATTAGCGCCGGTTACTCCGCACCTATCTGACTATTTATGGGCGGAATACGGTCGTGATGAGTCGATACAAGACAGTGGTTTTCTAAAATTAGATGAAACGGCGCTGGTGAAAGATGAAGTGACGTATGTTGTGCAGGTTAACGGCAAGCTTCGCGCTAAAATAAACGTAGCCGCTGCTGCCGAGAAAGGCGAGATTGAGTCAATGGCTCAAGCTGACGAGAATGTACGTCGATTTCTCGACGGAGTGACCGTTCGCAAGGTCATTGTTGTACCAAATAAGCTCGTAAATATTGTGGCGAATTAATCCCTCAATTTGCTGCGGTTACGATAGAATAATTACATAGACTACGGCGAAACCATAAGAATAAGGTTATGAACATGTTCCGAGAAATACTGAGTAACAAAGTAGGTAATACAGCAAGGTTGATGCTGTTGTTGGTGTTGGGCACGTCGCTCACCGCTTGTGGTTTTCATCTGCGTGGCAATATTCCTCTATCAGAGGAGATTAAAAATATGTACGTTATTGCGCCGCAAGGCTCATTTAAAGACCAGCTTGAATCTATCTTGAGCAGGGCCGGCGCACAATTAGCTGAAACCAAAGGCGGAGCTGACGTTGTGCTGAGGGTGACCGATGCAAGTTCTGATCGCACCGTCGGTACATTAGATGAGCGAGGCAAAGCTAACAGTTATAACTTGCGTTTTAAGGTTACTTATACTTTGGATGACCCTGAAGGTGAAGCGATTCGTAAGAGTACTAAGTTGTATGAAAACAGACGTTACGACTTTAACCCCGAAGCGGTAATTGAATCAGAGTCGGAAGAAGCCGAGCTGCTAGAAGATATGGAGCAAGATGCGGCCTTACGAATTGTACGGCAGCTTTCAGCGATTACTGATTATCAGGCAAAGTAAACTTTGACTTTACTGATAATGATTGACCAATGATATGCGTGTTGCACTTGAGGAGCTCGCCAATCGCTTAGCGAACAGCGCGTCAGATATACCTAAGGTATTACTGATTAATGGCAATGAGCCTCTATTGATTGAGGAGGCGCTTGATCAAGTGCGCGAATCACTCAAGGCTTTAGGGTTCAGTGAGCGAATTAAATATCAGTTAGAAGCTGGGTTTGATTGGAATAACCTAACAGGGGTTGGGCAAGCCATGTCCCTATTTGCGGAACGTCGAATCGTCGAGTTTCGTGTGCCTAAGTCGCTTGGTGCGCCTGGCACCAAAGCGATTGCTGAATTTTGTAGTAACCCACCGGATGACGATATTCTGGTTATCTTGATGCCAGCGCTAGATAAGCGTCAACGCTCCGCTAAATGGGTCAAAGCAGTAGAGTCCGTTGGCTGGGTTGCCGATAGTTACGAAGTGAGTGCGCAGCAATTTCCGGCGTGGTTAAAGAAGCGATTGCAAAGTCGCTCTTTGCGTGTTGAAAACGGCGTTGTGGAGATGATGACTGAGCAGCTTGAAGGCAATGTGATGGCGGCCGCGCAAGAAGTTGATAAGCTGCAAGTGCTTGCAAAGGATGGTGCGGTTACGCTTAAGTTAGTGACCGAGAGCCTCGCCGACCAGGCAAGATTTGACGTATATGCCCTAACGGACGGTTGTTTGTTGGGTGATTTGTATCGTGTTCTACGCATCAAAAGTCGCTTGCAGTCAGAAGGCGTTGAACCGGTGATTGTGGTTTGGGCGCTGGTGCGCGAAATACGTGTGTTGGCGGCCATATCTGCTGGGCTTCAGGCTGGACAGAATCGCGGTGCGCTATTTAAGCAAAATCGCATCTGGAGCAAACGCGAGCCTGCTGTCAATGCTGCCTTACAGCGCCTTGGTTCGAGGCGTTGGTATGAGTTGCTTGAAGATGCCGCACATTTAGATCAAACAGTTAAAGGGCAGAGAATCGAAGAAGTCGGCTCGGTTTGGTATCAAATCGAACAGCTTTGCGCGAAAATATGCGCTGTGGAGTTAGCTAGCGCTATAAGTGCTTAGATTCGGTGTTGAAGCGTTGGCGGTTAGATTCCAGAAATACGAATATTAGTAATCATTCAGAAGTTGAGAAAATAAGTTGAACGTAAGTGAGTATATGTTGGCCTTGGGTGCCCGAGCACGTGCCGCATCTAAAGTTATGGCGATGGCAACGCGTGGCGATAAAGATCGCGCTTTGCGTGCGATAGCGTCGAAATTAGAAGCGTCTATCGAGCCTTTGCGACAAGCCAACGCGAAAGATTTGCAAGCCGGTAAAGACAACGGTCTGGATGCAGCCCTGCTTGATCGTTTGGAGTTGACCGAAACCGGTATTGCAGCGATGGCTGAAGGGTGCCGACAAGTTGCCGCGCTACAAGACCCTATTGGTGAAGTGAACGATCTAAGTTATCGGCCAAGTGGTATTCAGGTTGGCAAGATGCGTGTGCCGTTGGGTGTGATCGGTATTATTTATGAATCACGGCCGAATGTTACTGTTGACGCGGCGATTTTATGCTTGAAATCGGGCAATGCCACTATCTTACGCGGTGGCTCAGAAGCGATCCATTCGAATATGGCTGTGGCTAAGTGTGTTTCTGAAGCGCTCGCTGAATCGGGCTTGCCCGCCGATGCCGTGCAGGTGGTCGAAACCACTGATCGAGAAGCTGTTGGTCAACTGATTACAATGCCAGACTTTGTGGACGTCATTGTGCCGCGCGGTGGTAAAGGCTTGATAGAGCGCATCAGTCGCGACGCCTCAGTGCCGGTGATCAAGCATCTCGATGGCATTTGTCATGTGTATATCGACAAAGATGCCGATTACGATAAAGCCATGGCCATCGCGGTTAACTCCAAGACTCATCGCTATGGTGTGTGCAATGCCATGGAAACGTTGTTGGTGCATCAAGCGTACGCAGAAAAAATTATGGTGCCCTTGTGTGAGCAGTACAGGGCGAAAGGTGTTGAATTGCGTGGCTGCGATCGCAGTATTGCGTTACTTGACGGCTCGGGAGTTTCAATAGCTCAAGCCGTGGAAACTGATTGGCAGACCGAATATTTGGCGCCGATTTTGTCAATTCGCGTGGTCGACGGTTTTGATCAAGCGGTTGAGCATATAGCGAGCTACAGTTCTGATCACACCGAGTCGATAGTCACTGAAAATGTGACTACCAGTCGCAAATTTATCCAGCAGGTAGATTCGAGTTCTGTGATTGTGAATGCGTCCACCCGCTTTGCCGATGGCTTTGAGTACGGCTTGGGTGCAGAAATCGGTATTAGCACTGATAAGCTGCATGCGCGTGGTCCTGTGGGTTTAGAGGGGCTAACGTCGCAAAAATATATTGTTTACGGTGATGGTCATATTCGCCAGTAATGCCAGAGTTCAATGGGCCTTAGGTGTCTGAGCTAGTCGGTATATTCGGGGGCACGTTCGATCCTATTCATAAGGGGCACCTAGGTGCGGTCGAACAAGTTAGCGCTCATATCCCGTTTGATCGCATACATTGGGTGTTAAGTGCGCGGCCGCCGCATAAAGACCAAACCTCAGTGAGCATCGAACACCGCTTTGCCATGCTAAATTTGGCATTAAATGGTAATTCGGCCTACATTGCCGACGATACTGAGATAAAGCGTGCCAGTAAGTCTTATACTATCGATACCGTAGTAAGTTTGCAGCAGCAATATCCTGACGCTTCTTTTTACGTAATAATCGGTGGCGATAGTCTGATCAGCTTGCCGCGCTGGCATTGTTATTCCGAACTTATTGAACAGGTCAACTGGGTGGTAATGCATCGGCCAGGTTATTCATTGGATGTTCCAGCCCAATTGTCTAGTCGATTCGTCGACTCGCCCGAGCGCTTGCAAGGCAGCGATGGTGGGAAAATTTGGTGTATGGAGCAGAGTAATTTCGCCATTTCATCAACCGAACTTCGAGCCGAATTGGGCAGCAGCTCACAAACACATACTCAGCTTGCACGAGACTTTTTGCCGAGCTCTGTTTTAACTTATATTCGCCAACATCAACTGTACACAATACACAGCATGAAACCAGAACAAATTAAGGATCAGGTGGTAGACGCACTTGAAAATATTAAAGGCCAAGACATCAAGGTTATCGACATTGCCGACATATCCGATTTTGCCGATTACATGGTAGTAGCCAGTGGCACCTCTGATACCCATGTCAAAGCGCTGGCACGCGAAGCTTCAAACACCTTGCGCGAGAAAGGCGTTAAGCCTTTAAATGAAGATGGCTCAGATGTTGGGGAATGGGTCTTAGTTGATTTCGGTGACGTGGTTTTACACGTGATGCGGCCGGAAGTACGAGAATACTATGATCTTGAAAAGCTCTGGGATGAGGACGTTCGCGCCTTAGTCAAAGAGCATCGAGAGCAAGAAGACAGTTAGCGTAATCGTTAAATTCTTGTCATTAGAGTTGCCAATTCCTCGATTGAAATAACAAGCGTATGCGTATCAAACTGCTCGCTGTCGGAACTCGCATGCCGCAATGGGTGGAGCAAGGTTATCGTGAGTATGCACAACGCATGCCGCCGCTCTGTCAGCTCGAGTTAGTGGAAATTGCGGCGAAGAAACGTGGCAAAAATGCTGATACGGCGCGTATATTGCGTGATGAAGCGCAATCTTTGCAATCAGCAATACCCAAGGGAGCATTGACGATCGCTTTGGACCGCAAGGGTAAGCATATCGATACACAGCAGCTCGCGAGCAAGATGCAATCCTGGATCGATGAGAGCCAGGATGTTGCGATTCTTATCGGTGGCCCAGAGGGCATTGATCCATACTATCTGAATACTGTTGGCACCAAATGGTCGTTGTCGGCGATGACATTTGCGCATCCCGTGGTGCGCGTTATGCTGGCGGAGCAGTTGTACCGAGCCTGGAGTATCAACGCCAATCTTCCCTATCACCGAGGAGACTAGTTCGTGACGAAAATGAAATTAGTATTAGCGTCGGCATCCCCTCGAAGACGTGAGCTGCTGGAAAGCATGGGTGTTTCCTTTGATGTCCATGCCACCGACACCGACGAAAGCCGTAAACCGAGTGAAGCAGCTGAAGATTTCGTAACGCGTCTAGCGCGCGATAAAGCCCGTGCTGCGCAAAAAATATTTAGCGAATCTCAGGTGGCCATCCTCGCTGCCGATACAATCGTGGTGCAGGGTGATACCGTTTTTGGTAAGCCGCTTGATTTCGAACACGCACAACAGATTTGGCAAAGTCTAAGTGGCTCTAAACATCAGGTAATGACCGCAGTGGCTTTATTGGTTCATGATAAACTTAGCGTTAAACTTGGGGTAACTGAGGTTGAATTTGGACTTATCAGTACTGAGCAAATGCACGCTTACTGGGCGAGTGGTGAGCCACAGGATAAAGCGGGCGGGTATGCAATTCAGGGGCTTGCTTCAGCTTGGGTTAAGCTACTGCATGGTAGTTATAGCAACGTAGTAGGGCTTCCACTGCGTGATGTAAATGAACTATTGAGCACAATTGATAAAAATTGGCTCTAAGGGGCCGCGCTAAAGACCTTCTGGCACTTAGCACTACTAATAGAGCAACAAATTCTAGAAAATCGTGGCCACTAAAGAAGAAATATTGATCAACGTGACTCCGCGCGAAACGCGCGTTGCTGTCGTTGAAAATGGCGTTTTGCAAGAATTGCATATCGAGCGTACGCTGTCTCGCGGTATCGTCGGTAATATATTCAAAGGCAAGGTGGTGCGGGTGCTGCCAGGTATGCAGGCGGCGTTTGTCGATATAGGTTTAGACAAAAACGGGTTTTTGCATGCGGCCGATATTGCTCGCAATGATCCAGCGTTTGCTGGCGAGCCAATGCGCGACATTCCGCCGATTCAAGAATTGGTACATGAAGGCAAAAGCGTGTACGTGCAGGTTCTCAAGGATCCAATTGGTAGCAAAGGCGCGCGCTTAACGACCGAGTTAAGTATGCCCTCGCGCAATTTAGTATACCTACCCAATGGCCAGGATATTGGCATATCCCAGAAAATTGAGAACGAGTCGGAACGTAATCGCTTACGAGATCTTGTGCAGAGCCAGATAGAAGAGCACGAGCTCAGTGGTGGTTTTATTATTCGGACTTTGGCGGAGTCGGCAAATGATAAAGACATCGCCAATGATATGGTCTTTCAACAACGCCTCTGGCTGAATGTGACTGCCGCGATGCAATCGGCCGAGCCCGCGACGCTGATTCACGAAGATGTGCCACTATCGCTTCGTACTATGCGGGATTTAGTACACGACGATCTCGAAAAAATTCAAATTGATTCCAAAGAGAGTTTCGACAAGGCGCGCGAGTTTGCCAGCGATTACATGCCAGAATTGGTTGATAAGCTAGAATATTATTCAGGGGGGCAACCGTTGTTTGGTCTTTACTCGATTGAGCAAGAGATCGAAACGGCGATGAATCGAAAAGTTATGCTGAAGTCTGGCGGTGATTTGATCATTGATCAAACCGAGGCCATGACGACGATAGACGTGAATACTGGTTCCTTTGTTGGGCGACGTAATCAAGAAGAAACCTTGTTTAAAACCAATCTTGAGGCTTCCACCGAGATAGCCAGACAAGTCCGTTTGCGCAACTTGGGTGGCATCATCATTATCGACTTTATCGATATGCAGAGCACTAAGCATAAGCGACAAGTCTTAGCGGCTCTGGAAGCCGCGTTTTCGAAAGACAGAGTGAAAATTAATATCACTGATATTTCGCCGCTTGGCTTAGTTGAAATAACGCGCAAACGAACACGTGAGAGTCTGGAACAGATTTTGTGTGAAACGTGCCCGAGTTGCGAAGGCCGTGGTTCGATAAAAACAGTGCAGACGGTCTGCTATGAAATTTTGCGTGAAGTTCTACGCGAAGACCGGCAGTACAAAGCTCAAACCTATACGATTGTAGCAGCGCAGAGTGTGGTTGATTTACTCCTAGATGAGGAAGCCAGTAGCCTCGCTGACTTGCAAGAGTTCATTGACCGGCCTATCAGTTTGCAAGCCGATCCGTTTTACACTCAGCTGGAGTACGATATCGCGCTCTCATGAAGTTGATACGACGTCTACTGTTGGTGACCGTCAGCCTTTACGTTTTGTTTTGGGCCGCAGCCGCATTGTATTTTAGTTATGCGACGAACCATAAGCAGTTACTCGAGTCACAGTTAAGCAAAGCGTTTAAGCGAGATGTTGCGATTGACGATATCAAAACCGCGTGGCGCGGTTTAACGCCGCATATACAGGTTACGGGCTTAAAGGTCGTTGGCGATAAAGCTGCTCAACCTGCTTTGGCGTTTGAGTCTTTATCGGCAAGGGTTAGCCCAAGCTCGATACTGCGATTTTGGCCACAATTTACGGCATTTGCGGTTGAAAAGCCGGTATTGGAAATTGTCTCCCTTGAAAACGGGCGACTACAGATTGCCGGTATCGAATTGCCCGCCGGTTCCAAGCAATACGGTGATTCCCAGCGTCTGCTTTCTTGGTTGATGGATCAACATGCTGGTGCTTGGCATAACGGCTTAGTGGTATGGCGGCGCGAAGGGGGCGGCGAACGGCGCTACGAAAATATTTCATTTGTTTATGAGCGACTAGAGCAACTCAGAACAATTCAGGCCGCAGTGGTGACTAGCAAAGGCCCGCTGGCATTCGTTGCTAAAACTCAGGGAGACATACTTGCTGATGATACGTGGGACGCTTCACTAGAGGTGCTCGGAGAAGGTCAGCGCTTACTAACTTCTCAAGATTTATCGCTCTCGGTGCAAGATGGCCGAGGGCGGGTACAACTAAAAACATTGGATGTTGAACGAATTCGGGATTTTATTCGCCTTGCGGGCTTGGCGCCAGAGGCAGGTTGGATACTCGAAGCCGAGCTTGCAGGCCGTTTACATGATGTGGAGTTCGACTTTTCCGGCCCGTTATTGAACGTAGAGAGTTGGACGCTAAAGGCCTCGGCTTCAGACATTGGTTTTAAGTCAGTGAATTCCGCGCCGGCAATGAATAAGTTGCAAGGCGTTTTACAAGCCTCCTCGGATGGTGGCGTATTTAAGTTTGAGGCGCAAGACTCCGAATTTTTCTGGGCGCGATGGTCTGATAGAATTTTCCCAGTAACGCGGGCGATGGGCGAATTTAATTGGAATATTGCCGCAAATGGCGACGTAACTGTGTCTTTGATTGAGGGTGAGTTGCAAGATGCTACTGCGCGGATATCCGATATCAATGCGAGCTTTCGCATTGAAACAAGAGCGCGCCGGATCTCGAGTTTTGGGCAGTTGTTTAAGGTAGATTCAGTTGCTGAGCTAAGCTTTGAGGATGGCGTAGTTGTCAACCCTCTTGCCGACAAAGCCTTGCAGCCATTGATTTTGGATGCGAGTGCCAATTTTGAATTCAATGACTTTAGCCGTCTTGCCGATTACTTACCAAATGACAAACGAGTCGACAAATTTAGGCTGTGGGCCGTTAATGCTTTTAAGAGTGGCCAAGTCACCAATGGCCGAGCGAGTTACCGGGGCGAGGTATCTCGGAATGCATTTAGAGTTGGCAAGGCGGAACTAGATGCCACGGCTAATTTCGACAATGTGATGATAGATTATGGCTATCAGCAAGCATGGCCTGCGGTCAAGAACGCAAAAGGCTCGGCCTCGATGCGAAACGAGTTACTTACAATTACGCCGAGTGAGGTTTGGTTGAACGGTGATCCGGTGACTGAGGCGCAAGTGCAAATTTCACAGATTTTTCAGAAAGATCGCCTCTTGATGGTCGAGGGGAAAACGACCACATCGCTGGTTAAAGGAATGGATTTCCTATTTAAAGGGCCGCTGATAAAACCTGAAAATCATTTGGAAGTGTTGCCAATCGTAGCGCAAGCAGGTCGTGTTGATATCGAAACTGCGGTTGAAATTCCTCTCAATAATATTCGCAACGCAAAGGTGTCTGGCCGTGCCTTAGTTCGTGATGGCAGTGGTTTTTTGCCAGAAGGTGTGCCCATCAGCAATGTTCAAGCCAGCGTTGATTTTACTGAACGAAGTGTGGAATCGAATAATATCCGAGCCAAGTTCCTAGGCGGCGAAACACGCGCTAAGTTGGAGACTACCAAGGAAGCGCAACCGCCGATTATGAAGTTGAGCGCCGACGGCGTTGCGCATATCGAATCTCTGGAACCCTGGATTGGTGAGCATTTACTAACCTGGTTCGAGGGTGCCGCACCGTGGCAAGGTGAAATACTCATAGATGGCAACAAGGTTGTGCTTTCAGGCATATCAAATTTAGAAGGTTTGGAGGTTACAGCACCGGCCCCGTTGGCGAAGCCCGCTAATGAGAGTTCGCGGCTATCATTGGCGATGACCATCGGCGGCTCAGACGTGGCGCAAGCGTTGGCAATAGAATATAGAGACAATGTTGGCGTACGCTTTAGAGCAAACCCGCGAGATAAGCAGAAAAGCGGCACCAAGCCATCCTTGTTTGACAATTCGTTGATTAGCATAGGTGGCTCGACGAATAGCACTTTGCAGCCCGGCGTAAATTTTCTTATACAAGATAGCCGTGTAAATCTAGACGAGTGGTTGAGTGCGGTTATCGATTTAGCATCCTATAAGCCAGCTAAACCGACTAACAATACAGACTTCTTAGACGCGATGCGCACGATTGATATTCGCGCTCAGAACCCTCAGTTTTTGGGCCGTCGATTTGGTCCAATGGCTATCTCGGCTGTATCCGTTGATGGCAGCAACTGGATAGGCCGGGTTGATGGCGAGAACATTGAAGGCACAATGAACATGAAGCCTCGCGCTGAAGTTGGGCGTTATGACTTCGATCTCGCACGCCTCGAATTGGTAGAGTATCCGAAGTCGCAAGCTGAACCAGAACCAATAGACTATACGTTAAGGCCTGAAGATTACCCCGCTATATCGCTTGGTGTAGAGACCTTCAGGGCTTCTGGTAAGAACTTGGGTCGCTTGTTATTTGAAGGTGCGCCTCAAGGCAATGAGTGGGTGGTGGATAAATTGACTTTGAAGCACAACGGCATTGGGACCGTTGCTAAGGGCCGTTGGGTCAACGATGAAACCAATGGGTCGCTTTCGTCCTTTGATTTTGCCACTGTGATTGATGAGGCCGAAGGCGCGCTCACTGAATTGGATTTCGACGGCATTATCCGTAAAGGTGAAGGTTCTATCGATGGAAATATGAATTGGATCGGTGCCCCGCATGAATTCGATTACGCAAGGCTCAATGGAGATTTCGATATACGGTTAAAAGA
>CALKRK010000150.1 GCA_937989675.1 uncultured Arenicella sp.
CGTTAAACGCACCGATGTCGCCAGCAAATTGCGACGGATACCTGACGGCCCTTCGGCTTCGTGACGTTCTATCTGTTCATTAACACGAACAACATCTCGGTGTTGTTTGAGTTTTTCATATAGGGCAAGGTCATTTGCACAGCGAATCTCGGCAGCTTCCATAGTCGATGTTAAATATAGATTGGTTTGTATTAGTTTGGCCTAAGCGTATCACAGCTTATCGACAATAAATTGCACGATAGCGCGGCGCGCCATTACCGCTTCACGCGCTAAGCCGTCAACGCAATTATGTCGTAAATTTTTGAAAAGCCGTAAGCGAATATTACTTGCAAGGTCTTCTTTAGTGGGCGCAAGAGCGATAGGATCGTCTTTCGAATGTAATAGCAATACCGGGAGTGGCAAATCATTTATCTGTGCTTTGGCGGCCACGCTCGCCCGATACACTTGCGCCGACGTATTTAGCGGAATCCGGCCTTTATAAACTAAGCGATCATTTTTAATGGCTTCCTGCAACTTAGGGTCTGGCGATAGTAGTGTCACGTCCATCTCACGAATCGTTAACAGATGGCTCCAATTTGGCACTTTATGAAATAGAAATCTCGACATCGGGGCAATAGCCCCAGCCAACCATAACTGCCAACGCGGCACATTATGAGCCACATCAAGAGCCGTACTAATACCGATCAAGCCGGCAACACGAGGTAAAAAGCTATCATCACGCTCAAGCTTTGCAGCGGCGAGCGTCATCAGCGCCCCACCAAATGAATAGCCCATTAAAATAACCTGCTCAGCTCCGCCAGCACGCCGACAGACTTCATCAGCGATCATAGACACAATGTCCTTATAAGCAGGCACCATGCAGTGATCCACATGAGAATCTTCACCGTGGCCAGGCAGCTCGAGCGACACCACATCAACACCAAGGTTCTTAACCATGTGTTGCAACGCCGCCTGTTGCGCAAAGGCATGCCCTCGTAGACCGTGCAAATAAAACACAATGGTTTTTCTTGCGCCGATCTCGAATGCTTTCATTGCGATAACCCCGTCAATTAAAAACCTTTAGGCGGCTTGCGCGTCTTTATAACGCAGATACTCATCGTAAGAGCCGGCAAAACGCTCAATCTTACCCGCTGCGATCTCAAAAACTTGAGTAGCCAAACTGCTTACGAATTCACGATCGTGGCTGACGAAAATCAAGGTGCCCTCGTAGTTTGCCAGCGCAAGATTTAGTGATTCAATCGACTCCATATCCAGATGATTGGTTGGCTCGTCCATAACAATCACGTTTGGGCGCCTCATCATAATTTTCCCGAACAGCATGCGGCCCTTCTCGCCACCTGACAGAACTTTGACTGGCTTTTTAATATCATTCTTGGAGAATAATAGCTGACCAAGCACACCGCGCACAAACTGTTCATCTTCCTCGTTTTTACGCCACTGATACATCCATTCATAAACAGTCATATCTTCTTCGAAATCTTCGGCGTGATCCTGTGCATAATAGCCAACCTCAACATTCTCAGACCACTTTACACCACCGCTTGTTGGCGCGACCTCGCCAAGCAAATTCTGCAGCAGAGTTGTCTTACCAGCGCCATTTTGCCCGATAATCGCCAAACGCTCGCCAACTTCTAAGTTAAACGTCTCATTACTAAACAAGGTTTCTTCATACGTCATACTCAATGACTCAACCTCAACCGCATTCCGATACAGCTTCTTATCTTGCTTAAAGCGAATAAAGGGATTAACACGGCTTGATGGTTTAATTTCATCCAGCTTGATTTTATCTAACTGCTTTTGGCGTGACGTGGCTTGTTTTGCCTTCGAGGCGTTCGCCGAGAAGCGGCTGACAAACGTTTGCAGTTCAGCGATTTGCGCTTTCTTTTTAGCATTCTCAGAATGCATGCGTTCTCGTATCATTTCTGCAGCCGTCATGTATTCGTCGTAGTTGCCTGGAAACAATTTAATGTCGCCATAGTCTAAGTCAGCTACGTGCGTACAAACGCTGTTTAGAAAATGACGGTCATGCGAAATAATAACCATGGTGCTGCGGCGCTCTTGTAGCACTTTCTCCAACCAACGAATCGTATGAATATCCAGGTTGTTCGTTGGCTCGTCCAACAACAAAATATCCGGGTCAGCAAAAAGAGCCTGCGCCAACAATACTCGCAACTTCCAGCCAGGGGCAACCTTGCTCATCAAACCAAAATGCTGTTCGATTGGAATACCGACAGCCATCAATAACTCGCCTGCACGTGATTCAGCTGTGTAGCCGTCCATTTCAGCGAACTCAATTTCGAGCTCCGCCACCTTAATACCTTCTTCCTCACTCATTTCCGGCAAACCATAGATACGATCTCGCTCTTGCTTAACTGCCCATAATTCTGGGTAACCCATGATAACCGTATCAACAACCGAGTACTCTTCATAGGCAAACTGATCTTGGTTTAGTTTACCAATTCGCTCATTGGGCGTAACCGTCACATTTCCATTGGTTGGCTCGAGAGTACCATCCAAAATTTTCATAAACGTTGACTTACCGCTTCCGTTTGCACCGATTAAACCATAACGATTACCGTCGCTAAAGTTCACAGAGATATTTTCAAACAAAGGCTTGTCGCCAAATTGCATGGTTATGTTTGCGGTTGAAATCATGATAAAAAAGTTGAGTAAAAATTAATCGGCGTAGTGTACTGGCTTGTTACCGCTTGAGCAAAGTCTGCAGCGCAAATTTTGCGGTATTGTCATTATTAAGAGCCAGACGTAAAAAAGCCCCGCACTATGTGCGAGGCTTTTGGGTGCTTACTAGCCAGAGCTAGCGGGCATTTAGAATGTCAACTGAAAACGCACGCGGAATTCACTACCGTCGTCGTCGCTCAAGTTGTCTTCGCCATCTGTGTAGTTGACGCCAAATTTAACATTCTTGTGCGCGTACCAGTTCAAACCAAGCGTGTAAGCTGATGCGTCAGTACTGCCCAGCTCGATATCACTGTGGTTACCGTCGCCATCTTCGTAGCGCGCTACAACTTCCCATGCTCCAGACTTAGCTTTTGGTGCTGCACGCTTGAAAACGCCTTTTTTGTATGGGCGTGATTCTCCTGTTAAGAAATAGCCAGCTTGAACATAGTATCCACTCAAGTCGTCATCGGCACCTTCTTCTGCATCAAAGTATTCTGCCTGCACGTGAAAAGGGCCAGTTACAGCGGCTAACTCAACACCAAAACCTGAATCTTCATTGATATCGCGATAACCCAAACCAACATGAAACAAGCTATTTTCGCCTTTGAACGCAGTAGTTACACGTGAAGCGAAACCGATGTCAGCATCTTTTTCGTCATCGGTATAAACACCAAATGCATAAGTCGAGTTGCCTGAAACACCCGATAATTGAATACCTTCACCACGGCCAACGTCAAAACGCTCAGTAGATGCAGCACGCTCAAGAATACTAATATCCTTCGAAGAGGTCATTTGCTCTAAACCAAAAGGCATTTTTTGATTACCGATGGTGATAACAGCACCTTTACCAAAGCCTGAGTAACGAAGATACAGATCTTCTACACCACTGCCATCAATATTAAACTGAGATTTAAAAGACCAGTTCTTGGCAATATTACCTTTTGCGTAAACGCGGCCACGACGAAGGTCGAAATCGTTCTCATCAGTGACTCCGTTAAGCTCAGATTTATTGAAGTCATACATGATACGACCACCAAATTCGAACTTATAGTCGCCGCTTTCTACTTTCAAGCCGCCTTTGGTTGAGACTTTCACTTCGGCATTAGCTGCAGAAGTAGAAGCCATCGCTGTTGCAGCTACCAAAGCCGCGATTAATTTGATTTTCATTTAACTCTAACCTCGTTTTTAAGGGGGAGAAGTAATTGGGCTGTACCCACTCTTACTGAGGAGGAGTTACGCTCAATTACGTCAAAATTTGCCCTGTTCTGGGGACGAGCGTATTCTGACGAGGCACCGTTACAGAAATATTACAGAGGTTAATTGACGAATGGTAAGCTCGAAACACGCATTCGAGCTGTAAAACAGCGGCACACTGCAGCACCCCATCTAAGCTATTGAGTAAAAAGGCTATTAATTATCGTTCTGAGCATCCAATTCAGCTTGCCTGCGCTTGCGCCACTCATCAAAAGAAATGGTCTCATCTGGGTCACTTTCCTCGACCACTTCCTGTTCAGCCCTAACCATTTGAGGCGGCCGAGTAATATCGGCCACTGGTTGTTCACTCTCACTGGAATTCGCCTTTGTTTTCTTGCCCGCGCACGCCGACAACATCATTCCAGCGAACAGCATTAATATAACCACGCCTACCCGCGCTTTGTTTTGATTCATTGGTTGAACTACCATGATTGCAAAATAGTGCGGGTATAATAGCAAAATCTCACCAATAGTCATCCGCTCACACGGGAACCGCTTCATGACATCGCAACCATCTAGAATCAATCATTTATTTGTTGGGCCAGTCCTGGCGATAGCGCTTTATTGGTTTATGCAAATTTCCGGCGTACCCACAGCAGCCTCGGCAACGGCGGCCATCACCCTCTTAACAGCTTGGTGGTGGGCGACAGAGGCATTGCCCATTCCTGCAACGTCGCTCATCCCGTTTGCCTTATTCCCCGCCTTCGGTGTTTTGAACCACAAGACTGCGGCTTCAGGCATGGGATCGCACATCATTCTATTAATGCTCGGCGGCTTTTTAATGGCCAAGGCATTAGAGCGCTCAGGCGCCCACCGCCGGTTTGCGGTCATGATTTTGCGAGCCGTCGGCCCTAGTAGCGCCAAACGATTGGTAGCCGCATTTATGTTAACGGCGGCTTTGCTTTCAATGTGGATTAGTAACACCGCAACCTGCCTTATGTTAATGCCCATCGTGCTCGCCTGCCTGAAACAAGTTAACAACCCAAAACTAACCGTCCCACTTATCATTGCCGTCGCTTACGCGTGCTCGATTGGTGGTATCGCCACCTTAATTGGCACACCACCCAATGTTATTTTTTCGGGCGTGTATGAAGAGGTAACCGGGCTGGAATTCGGCTTTCTCGACTGGATGATGGTAGGCGTGCCAGTAGTGGCTTGCCTATTGCCGCTCGCTTGGGCTTGGTTAACTCGCGGCGTACAAGGCGACTGCAACGTAGAACTTCCAAAACCTGAACCATGGAAAACCGATGAAAAACGAGTAATCATGGTTTTTTCTGTAGTAATTTTATTATGGGTATTTCGCAGTCAACCATTGGGCGGTTGGACAGGAATTATAAGTCAACCAGGCATTGGTGATGCCACCGTTGCCATGTTAGGGGCCGCGATGATGTTCATTGTGCGTTCTGAGAAAGGCGAAGGCCTACTAGATTGGCCAACAGCAACAACCATACCTTGGGGTATTTTGCTTATGTTCGGCGCCGGCATCACCATCGCCAAAGCATTCTTCGAGAGTGGTCTGGCCGACATCATTGGCGCGGGCATGAGCGGAATGATACAAGGCCTACCATTGTATTTAGTAATGCTAATTATCTGCCTAGGCATAACCTTCTTTACCGAACTAAACTCAAACTTAGCGACCACCACCTTAGCCCTTCCTATTTTGGCCGCCACCGCGACCGCCACCAACTTCGCGCCAGAGTTACTCATGATTCCGGCGACGATTTCAGCCTCTTGCGCCTTCATGCTGCCAGTGGCCACCGCACCGAATGCCATCGCTTACAGCACCGAAAAAATCGCCGTTAAAGAAATGATGCGAGAAGGCTTAGCGCTTAATATCATCTTCGCATTCGTCATCAGCGCCATGTGTTTCATACTGCTTTAGGCTTTCTACTGGCGCGGGCGCATATATTTGCAATACCGGGTTTTCGGCACAATTACTTTCATCTGAGCATCTCAGGTAATACGGTATGAATTCTGAAAGGCCGTTTTTACGGAAGTCTGATCCAACTGAATAAATCAGCTGATTCGAGAAATCAACACCCAGTGGTTCATTAGAAAATGGGTCACGAGGAATCTGATCAACGGAATAAACAGCCAGCCAAGAAGAATCAAGCGTCGTGCGTTCTGCACCATTCATTTGCCAACGCTTTATACCGGCAACCGCGCGCAGCGCTTCAACGTGAAAACGAACCAAGCAGTGGCGTTTAGCATATTTTTTAAAGACCTCTGACCCCTCCATGGAGAACATGTCACGCCCCAAACTATTTGGAGCTAGCCAAGCCAGCCACCCCTGTCTGTTTGGTTTTGCATCAACTAACTCAAAATTCATTTTCCTCAGACACAAAAACTCCGTTTGTCGCTGCAATTCAAAGAATCGTTTCTGAGACGAGTTTGATAACGATTGCCGCTGCACAAAGTACTCGGGTAACAACGCTCTTACATCACTAAACTCAAGCGTATTGATACGCTCTTTTATCGGTGCTTGGTGAAGAAAGTCAAGAATAAGCTCTGAGTAGTTAAATTCACCGGTAAATACCAACTCAAATTCAGAATTAGAACGATCTCGAAGCTTTGATAACCCTTCTTCAATAGCTATTATCTGCTCAAGCGGCATATCGTAATCAGTCATCAACCGATGCGCCCAACTTAATTGATGCTCCAACATAACTTGACCGATCGCAATCGCTATTAATATAGAAGAATTATCACTCTTAATTAACTTTGAAAATTCCAGCCCTTCATTCCAAAAACGAACCGCATCGTCTAACCGCCCTTGCTCCGCTGCCAGCCTCGACTGCACGATTGTCAACTTCGAGAACGCTAACAACGCAGAATAGTTCGTGAACGGAGAATCGTATCGTTCAAGAGAAGTCTCAAAACCAGCCATTTTTATTGCATCTCTTAACACACCCAATATTTCAGCGCTCTCGCCGAGTAATTTCTGAGCCCGAGATTCACTCCATTGGTGGTAAAGTACATGATCAACTTCTTTAGCAAGCGGGTTCACATCATACCCAGCTTGATCCACAAAACTCAGTAATTGATAGGCGTTCTGTTCATCGGGAAGTTCCGGCATTGATTTCAATTCATAACCACTCAATGGTGATTCATCCGTTAACTTCCCCAGCGCAACTAAAAACACAATACCGACGCTAATTATTACAATTAGACTTGTAATAGCTTTAACTGATTTCAGTAAAATTCTCTTCATGATACCTATCAACTCTTATGATCAATTTTGAAAAGACCAGCCAACCATTGATCGCGCGTCATTGAATACAAAACATGCTCTTGCAGGCGATGCCCATCAGCCACTCGCGGATGCATGAAGTTACCCTCTTTCTTTACTAAGCCAATTTTTTGCATCACTCTTTCCGACGCTGCATTGGTGGTGGCCGTCATCGATACAATTTCATCTAAACCGAGCTCGTCGAACCCGTGAGCTAATGATGCAATAGCACCTTCGGTAGCAAAACCCTGCCCCCAATGCTGCGCAGCCAAGCGCCAGCCAACTTCTACGCAAGGCGCAAAGGGCAAACCATCGGCAAAATAACTTAAGCCGATGTAACCGATAAACGTCTCAGTATCCAAGCGCTCTACCGCCCAAGGTGCGCAGGAGTTAGCGTTAATCGCCGCACGAAAGCGCATCATTAGAGCGTCACTTTCTGTTCGCAAGTAAGGGTTTGGGTAATGCACCATTACACGCGGATCCGCATTCATTTTTGCGAAAGGTTCAGCATCTTGATCTCGCCACTGACGAAGACGCAGCCGTCGTGTTACTAATTCAGCCATTTCGGTCCTTCAGTTTGACAGTTTTCTTAATATTAACAGCATTCGAGGTTCGTTACTTTCATGACTTTTCGGGGTAACATACGCGAATTGAATTATATTTCCGAGCGAGATACAAAAACGCATGAGAATTGGCGTAGTGATGGATCCTATAGAGTCCATCAACATAAAAAAGGACAGCACCTTCGAAATGATTTGGCAGGCTCAGCAATTAGGCTGGAGCGTTGTCTACTTTGAGATGAACGATCTGTCTATTCAAAACGGCATAGCAATGGGCCGTGCTCGCTCTGTTACGGCCCACCAAAACAATGAGCACTGGTTCGACCTTGGAGAATCAGAGCCGATTGAGCTAGGTAGCCTAGACGCAATATTAATGCGCAAAGATCCACCATTTGATATGGAATTCGTGTACTCCACGTATATCCTCGAACTGGCTGAACAACAGGGTGCGTTGGTGGTTAACTCGCCATCGGCACTGCGCGACTGCAACGAGAAAGCCTACTGTGCCTGGTTTCCAGAGGTTTGCCCTGAAACCGTGATTACTCGCAACGCCAGTGACTTCAAAGAGTTTTTGGCAACTCACAACGACATTATCCTAAAACCGCTGGATGGCATGGGTGGCGCATCCATTTTTAGAATTCAAGCTGGCTCACCGAATATCAGTGTAATCATCGAAACTCTGACTAACCACGGCACCACCTACGCGATGGCGCAGCGTTATCTGCCGGAAATAAAGCAAGGCGACAAGCGGATTTTGATGGTAGCCGGCGAAGCCGTGCCCTATAGCTTAGCCCGCATACCGGCCGATGGTGAAACGCGTGGCAATTTAGCTGCTGGCGGGCGCGGTGTCGCTCAAAAACTTAGCGATGCAGACAAGCACATTGCCAGCGTCGTTGGCCCGCAATTGCTAAAGCGCAACATTTTGTTTGCAGGCTTAGATGTTATTGGCGACCGCCTTACCGAAATCAACGTCACCAGCCCCACGTGCATAAAAGAGATCAATGCCGAATTTGGAACTAATATCGCTTTAGATTTAATGCACGCGATTGAAGCTAAAATCAACCATCAGCGTGCTTAATTAATGACTTATAACAGCGCTAATCCATCAACGGACCTGATCAGCGTCACGGCGTTTTTCTCAGCGTTGTTACATGCGGTGATTATTCTCGGCATCAGCTTTAAGCTCCCGGAAATCGGAGCTCGACCTAGCACCGACAATACCCTCGACGTCATTCTGCTGAATTCATCCAACACCGACAAATCTGACGACGCTGAATTAATTTCAAGTAGCGATAACGCTGGCGGTGGCGAAGATGATCGCGCAGCGGAATCGCCAATACCTTGGAAGGCGGTTACGCCCTCTCCGATTCAATCGGTGCAAAAAATTGCCGAACAAGCGCCGAGTACCAGCCTCACACCAGACCAATACATTACCGCTAAAGATGGTGAGTTGGTAGTGCAACGCTTAAGCCCTGAGGCAACGAAGCTCGAATCACAAACCACCGTAACGGGTAGCGATAAATTTAATACCAACGCGATACAGCTTGAGCGCGAGCGCTTGCTCGCAAAAATCAGCCGCGAACAACTCGAATACAATAAGCGACCTAAGAAAGAGTTCTTGTCGCCGACCACCAAAGCTCACGGCGCAGCGGAGTATTTAGATAATTGGAAGAAGCGAGTAGTGAAAGTCGGTAACGCCAACTACCCGGTCCAAATCAAAGCGAAGCGCTTACACGATACCTTAATCCTGTCGATTGAAATCAACCGCAACGGCACGATTGCAGACATCAATATACTCTCCCCTTCGAAACACAAACTACTCAATGACGCGGCTGTGCGCATTATTCGCGACGCATCACCTTTTGAAGCATTCCCCGATGAAGAGTTCTTTCGCGAGACCGATATCCTCGTGATCACACGCTCGATACACTTTTTGCCAGATTATCGCTTCGCTAGCACCTCAGCCAAACTGGGCCGCGGCTAACCCAACCCATGTCTACAATACTAGGCTTTGATATAGGCCTTAAACGCACTGGCGTCGCTAGCGGCCAGTGCCTGACTAAAACCGCGTCGCCTTGCGCGACTATCGACGTCAAAAATGGTCGTCATGACTGGAACAAACTCGATGCACTAATCGAAGAATGGCAGCCGAGCAGCATCATTATCGGAGACCCAAAAAGTGATGACCCGCACTTAGGGAAAGCCATTAACCGATTTAAAAGTCACATACAACAAAATCACAAGTTACCAATTATCGAGGTCGATGAAACCCTCACCTCCTCGGAGGCGAATCAAGCATTCGAAGGTCGTAGTCTCTCCTTAGATAAAAAAACCCAACTTAGAGACCAGTTAGCCGCCACACTGATCGTTGAAAGCTACTTCTCCGATTCATAAATTTCAAGCCCGCAGTGGCTAGCTGCACGAATCACAGCTGTGCTATTCTTCGCCGCAATTCGTCGATAAGGTAATAACATGCTCCCATTTCCCTCACTGATTTCGTCCACCCAGCTTACCCCGGAAATCATCGACTCCATATTTAAGGTCACCGATGACATGGCCGATCAAATAGAGACATCAGGGCGAATAGAGTTACTCGACGACAAAGTGGTCGCTCTGCTATTTTTCGAACCCAGCTCACGCACCATGATGAGCTTTCAAAGCGCAGCACAGCGCTTAAAAGCAGGTATGGTTTTTGCACAAAACGCCAGCTCTACCTCCTTTGAAAAAGGCGAAAGTTTGGAAGATCTAATTCGAATGGTAGAGAGTTATTCGGACATAATCGTCATGCGCCATGCACAGCCCGGCAGCGCAGCCATTGCGGCAGAAACGAGTAAGGTACCATTCATTAACGCTGGCGATGGTGGCAATGAGCACCCAACTCAATCGCTAATCGATGCCTATACAATCTTTAAAGAAAAGGGTCGGCTCGACAACCTAAAAATCATGTTTGGTTTTGACTCATTGCAATCGCGCAGCATCCATTCTCTCACCAAGCTACTTTCACAATACGAGAATAATCACTTCACGTTTACCGGCCCAGGCGAGTTAATGCCTAGCCAGACCATGCTGGATGAACTAACCAGCAATGGCGTTACCTGCGAGCTAGAAGCGGAAGTCAAATTGCATGATGGTTACGACGTCGCCTACGTAAACCGGCTTCAACAAGAGCGCTTTGAAGACCCAGCGCTGTTCGAAGAAAACCGCTTGAAATACCGTTTATTAAAAGCGGATATTGAAGGATCGGAATGCGCGATACTCGACCCACTACCACGAATTGATGAAATCGCCACCGAGGTCGACGACTTACCAAACGCCGTATATTTCAAACAGGCCAGTTATGGTGTGCCAGTTCGAATGGCGTTGTTAGCGATGTTGTTGGGGAAAGCTTAAAATGATCGTGCATCACCCTATGTCACCATTCAATTCTGAGAATAAACGGAGTATCAAGCTCTCGGCAATACTTCCGGTGACATACGATCATGTTGAGCCAGAACCTCTTCAAAACCATATTGGCTCTGCCAATCGAATTTAGACATAGCTTTTGAAGAGTCATACACCCGGTCAATTGAATTTGGAAGCATCCACCCTCTGCCATTGAAAGCTTCCGCTAAGGCTGGTGCTCGCCTGCGAATTACTGCCGCTGCGTCTACTTTCAGTTCCTCGCAGTCTTCCTCCTCGAAAGGGTGCTTTCCTGAGACAATGTAAACTGAATAGTTTGATTCATTACTGTTCAACGAAGCTAAATGAGCTCTCGCAACGTCGCGCGCATCAATACCTCGATGCAAGCGATACATTGCCATCAAATCAACCGGTTCAGGGAAACATCTAGACATTCTAATCGACGTTACTTTTAAAGTTTTCGAAGCATACTCTTGAGCAATCGTTTCGGCAGCAATTTTACTTCGATGATATATTGTTCGAGGGATTGGAGTTGTTTCTTCAGTAATCCAGCAAGCTCTATCGGCACTTTTAGAGGCGTGGCCATAAAGCGCAGTAGTGCTGGTAAATACAAAATTCTCCACACCTAGTTCCTTGGTGGCTCTGAGAACATTAGCCGTTCCTTCGACGTTGTTTTTTTCGAACTCGTAGTCCGATCGTATCCCGACATGAGGTGCGTGAAGCGCTGCAGCATGAAAGACTCCATCACAACCCTCTATTAAATGCCTTAGCTTATCGTAGTCTGCCAGATCACCAATGTGTGACGTGGCCGTACCAGGCGATAGATCGTATCCAATCACTTTGTTTTTTTGTGAAAGAAGACGATGAATAGCGCGCCCTCTCCACCCAGAACTTCCCGTCACGACGTAAGTATTCATACCAATTACTGTCTCGGCCCAGATCATTCGATTCTCGACACTAACCATTTGCCTGCTATAAGCACTCGAAAGACATAGACAAAATGGCGGATTTTAGCACCTCAACTTGTTGGCGATGCCAATAACATTGACTCAATAATCATCCTCTTCAATCCCAACATCCGCCAAGGTCTCTCCGAACTCGGTTGTTGCGGCACCCTTGCCTTTCAGTTTGATTGCCAAACGTAGGTCGTTTTCTGATTCGGCGTTTTTGATGGCGTCTTCGTAGGTGATCAAGTCTTGCTCATGCAGCGAGAACAACGATTGATCAAAGGTTTGCATGCCCCACTCT
>CALKRK010000151.1 GCA_937989675.1 uncultured Arenicella sp.
GCAACGATCAAGTAAAGAACATCAACGCCGAGGCAACTCAATTGCCTCACAACGCCTTAAGCTTGAATCAAGCAGCGTACTCAGATTACGAATTTCCATTAATGGTGCAAAAGGGCGGTTCGAGTACGCCATCGACCAAGGTGAGTATCAAACGTTGCGCGACAACGCAGACACCACTATTTTAAGCACCATCACGGCAGGCGGTTTTGTCGGAGCAATGCTGGGAATGTATGCCGAAGGTGCGGCGCATTAGTATAAGAATCTAGACTGAATTTGATAGTAGATGCAGTTAGGTTGGGGAGGTTTTTGTGGCAGCTAATTGTCCATAACGGACGTTCGATTGATTCGGCGTTGCCTCTTTTAATTTACTCACTTTGGCGTAATCAACTAAAAGAGTTATTGGCTATACTCCTTCGTTATTAATTATCTCTGCTTCAAGAGCAATGATGGAAAATAGTTTTATATCAGCCTTATGATATGCAGTCTATCGAAAATTTTATTGAACAAAATTTTAAATAAAGACAACACTATCTGAAGACCGTATCACGTTGATACCAATGCGTCACTAGCAACGAAATAAGAACAGACAGGATCTTCGGTTTACCATCACGATAGAGCCCCTAGTCAGCTGCACTATGATAGTCAATTGGCACTATTCTGATACCCCGCTGCTTGCCGCGGGGTAGTTCATTTCGCTACAGAATGGTTAGCTGCGGTAGTCGTTGATATTTATGTCATGGCGAGACAACTTGTCGTAGAAGGTTTTTCGTGGGATGCCAAGCAACTCTAGCGTTTCTCTGACGTCGCCCATTGTTTGGGTTAGAGCCGTGCGAATAGTGTTTGCTTCAAACCTTTCTACCTGCTCAGGGAGTGTGAGCTTTGCTGTTAATTCCTCGTTTTCTGTATTGCGTATTCCTAACACAATTGAAAGCGCGAAGTTTTTCAGTTCTCTGACATTTCCAGGCCAGTCATATTCCAGTAGATGTCTTTGAGAGGCCGAGTCTACTTCAGGCATGTCTTTGTTATATTTTTCGGCTGCTTGGGAGATGAAATGAGCAAATAGAAGAGGAATATCTTCTTTGCGCTCTCTGAGTGGAGGAACGGTTAGTTGGATGGCGTTGATTCGATAGAATAGGTCTCCGCGAAAACTGTTGTTTTCCGATGCCGCTGATAGATCTACCTGTGAAGTGGCAATGATACGTAAATTAAGGTCTCTTGGTTGGTCGCCTATTGATGGGGTGATTTGTCGTTCCTCTACCACAGGAATCAATTGGCCTTGAACGGCGGTTGGTAAACCTTCAATTTCATCTAGAAACAGTGTGCCTGTGTGCGACGCTTCTATTTTGCCGATCCTCGCTCCTCGGGTTCGCATTTTGTTGTCGTAAGAGGAGCCAAATAACTCAACCATTGCTAAGTCATCAGGAAGTGCCGCGCAATTGACGGTTACAAAAGGGCGAGTTGAGCGGTCGCTTAACTGATACAACATGGTTGCAACAACCTCTTTGCCTGTTCCAGTTTCTCCTTCTATTAAGATGTCTATGTCTGTTTGAGCTACTTGCTGAATCGTCGACCGCAAGCGTTTGATGATAGGCGTCTCACCAATTAACTTTGAGCCTTGGGTGGCTTTTTGTGCGAGCTCTCGTAATTTACGGTTCTCTAACACTAATCGTCGTGTCTCAAGTGCCTTGCGAGCGCTTGAGAGTAAGTGCTCTGAATCAATAGGCTTTGAGAAAAAGCTAAAGGCTCCTTCTTTTAGTGCTCCGAGAATCATCGGCACGTCCGCGTGGCCAGTCATAAAAATCACGGGAATTTCGGCGTCGACCCCCATTATTTTATGAAATAATTCTATTCCATCCATACGGGGCATGCGCACGTCTGTGACTACAATACCGGCAAAGTCACGATTGATATTTGTTGCAAACGTTACAGGGTCGTCTATCGCGACAACTGGTATGTCAGCCAGCTCAAATACTTGCGTTATTGCTTTAAGAAGAATCTCGTCGTCGTCAACAAGATATACCTGCAGTTCGATTGACAAGTCGGTCATAATCGTTGAAGTGTCAATTTAAAGGTGGCGCCACCTAGCGATGAATCAGTTAACTTAATAGCACCTTCGAATTCATTCATAATGTCTTTGGAGATACTTAGGCCGATCCCTAAGCCGTCAGGCTTTTGAGTGAAAAAGGGAGTGAATATATCGGACTCTATCTCCTTGTTAACGCCTATGCCGTTATCGGATACGGCGATGTACACGTTTTCTTCGCTATTGTTAATACTCATTTCTATGGTGGGAGAGGGAACGCCCTCAACTGCTTCATTGGCGTTTTGAAGTAAGTTGACTATGACTTGTTCCAGTCGAACGCGACCGGCTTTAACATATAATAAAGAGGTATCGTTTCTAACAATTCGAAAGATGCTTCCGGAAGTACGTATGCGCTCACCCATGAGAAGTTCAACACCATCGACGATTTCGTTCACCGAAATTCGCCCCGTCGACATATGGTTAATTGATTTGCTGCCACGACGCGCATAGCGTCGCAGCTCGGCGGTGATTTTGCCTATTTTGGATGTCAGGCTGACGATAGATTCTAGATTTTCTTTAGCCCGATCAGGGTCTTTCCTATTTAGCAATGTGGTTGCGCTTTCTGCAAATGCGTGTATGGCTGCGACTGGCTGATTTACTTCATGTGCGACACTTGTTGTTATCGCTCCTATTGAACCTAAACGATTTGCTTGGGCGAGCTCTTCTCGCGCCTTTCTAAAACGTTGATTGAATTGTTCTCGCTCACGCATTTCATATTCCAGCTTGCTATTCGTGTTAGAAAGCTCTTTAGTTTGGCGAGCGACTTCGGTTTTTAAATAGGCTGTTGTCAGCGCACTTTGGCGCTCAATAGACAACCTCCATGCAATAAACAGTCCTACCCCAAGAATGATAATTGCGGCGCTTAATAAGTGTAACTGAATTCGCAAATCAGCGGCTTGTAACGAAGTAGCGATGGGGACTACTCTGTAGATTTGCCAGCCTAAGGCAGGAATACTTGAGACTTCGAAAATGATTTTTCTTCCGTATGAGTCGGTGTCATCAAGAGTGTTGTTGAGTGTTAACGGAGCTAAGTTCAGTTGCTCTTCACCAAACTGTTTTGATTTGTATATTTGCTGACGACGTTCCTCAGACAATGGCTTAAGAGTTGAATAGGTTAAGGACTCGTTGCTTGAAATCAAAATGATCTGCTCATCATTGACGACAAAGGTTGCAGAGTTCGCTTTCTGCCATAGACGGCTTATGTCTTCAAATTCCACTTTTACAATGATGACACCAAGGTGTTGATCGTTAAAATCGATCCTACGCGCGAGGAACAACCCGGCTTTACCAGTTTGGTCCCCTTTAGCAAAATACTCTGCATTGCCGTTAGTCATCGCAAGTTTGTAGTATGGGCGGAACCCGTATTGGCGGCCAACAAAGCTGTCTTCTTGATTGTGATTTGATGACGCTACAGTTTTGCCGTTGTTACCAATCACGTAAATATAGGGCGCGCCAGTTTTCGCCGCAAGTGAGGCTAATTTTTCGTTTAACTTTTTGCGTCTAGAATGGTTAAGCGGTTGATCTTGCAGTGTATGAAGAACATCTAGGTTTTCGGATAATGCCAGTGGCAGTAAGGAAAACTTTTGCAGTTCGCTTTCCAGTGCTTGTGCCTGAATACGAGCTGTAATTGAAATGTCGCTGCGAAGGTCATTCAGGGTATTTTGCTTTGCATAAGTGCGGTAGAAAAAAGCGAAAACAAGGAAGGTGGCTATTGTGACGACTGCAACACCCAAATAAAGCTGACTTTTCGGTTGTTTAGGAATATCCACGTATTTCATGTGTCCGGTATATCACACATTTACATATATGTGTATGCGTAAAACCGCACATATGTATGTATGCTAAGTTGGTGAAATTCAATTAAATCAAAGAGTTATATCGTTTCTGAAGAGCTTTTGTTTCAAGTTATTTAGTTTGATAATTTATTGTTTGTTAATTGAGTCTGTGATTACACACGGCCGGTCAATTGGCTTACAGATAGCGACACAATCAATACCGCTATAGATGGGAGGCACTTCTTTAGTGTGAATAATGAGGTACTTGCTCATTACCATTTACGGCAAATCTGAGGTTTCTAAGTAGCGGAATCGACTAAAGAACCTCGGTAACTCTATTGTTGTTGCGTTGGAGTCATGCCTTTTAAGAAACCAACTTTAGGAGAAATTTAGGATGAACGAACAGGACACATTAGAGTTTAGTCGAATCGAGGAATTCACTATTGATTGTGGCGATGAAACGCTGGGGTTTTTAGATAGATTGAGCCGTGAGAATGGGTGGACCTCTGACTATTCTTCCCGGTGTATGGATGAATATAAGAAATTTCTTTTTCTTGCATCGAAATCCAACACAGCGGTGACACCCTCTGACCAAGTGGATCAAGTTTGGCACTTACACCTGATTTATACGCAATCTTACTGGAATGAACTGTGCGGTAAGACGTTACAGAAGACCATTCATCATGGCCCGACTCAAGGCGGGCCGGCTGAGAAAGAAAAATACTGGGAGCAATATCAGCAGACGTTAGATTTATATCTTGAAGTGTTTGGCGAAGAACCACCTTCTGATATTTGGCCGGATGTTGCGGAGCGTTTCCAGAATGTGGAAAGGTTTGTACGTATAAACCGCAACGACTTTTTAGTTGCTCGCAAACCCAAAGCAACATTAGTGGCAGCTTTGGCAATCCCGTTGGTTGTCACGGCTTGTGTCAAAAGTGGTTCTAGCGATAATGGGCTAATCATCGCCGCTATCATTGTTTCAGTCCTCGTTATTTATATTCTCCATCGAACAGTATCCGATGAAAATAAAAGTAATGTAAAACGCAGTGCTGATATTGCAATTAGTGCGAATACCGAAAGCACTAATACCGAAGGCGATGTGGGCTGCAGTGGCTGTGGAGGGTGCGGTGGTTGCGGCTAGCTACAGGCGAAAGAAAATTGTCGGGTCAAGTAGGACGCGTCGATCAATTACTCCAGCTTCTACGTCAAGGTGCTGACTATCTGTGTTGATCTATTGGCGAGCGGATTGCTTAGCGAATTAAAGCTTACTACTGGATCAACTTTTTATTAGTTACATTAATGTATTACGCCTTAAACAAGTGCCATTTCACTCTGCCCCGAGTTTTACGGCTCCGGCAACGATCAAGTAAAGAGCAATAACGCCGAGGCAACTCAATTGCTTCCCAGCGCATTAAGTTAGAAGCAAGTAGTGTAATCAAATTACGAATTTCTATTAATGGTGCAAAAGGGCGGTTCGAATATGCCATCGACCAAGGTGAGTATCAAACATTACACGACAACGCAGACACCACCATTTTAAGTACTATAACGGCAGGCGGTTTTGTCGGAGCAATGTTAGGAATGTACGCCGAAGGTGAGGCATTCTAGTATAAGTATATAGACTGCATCTGATAGCAGACGCGAGATCTTTGGGGCAGCTAATTGCCCTTAGTTGCAATCTTCTAACGCCCCCAAAACAATGCACCAAATAAAGGGGTGTCGAATACGGCCTTGCCATGGATCGGGTTAGCTAGCTACTCAGTTCTAATGCAGGATAGTCAATACTTTACTAGTAAAGTGTTTAACGTAGAAAACAGTACATTGCAGCGGCTTGATGGTGGAACTACCAGAGTACCGAATTTAACTTAATGAACCTGAATGCTGTTTAGTTCAACGAATAACTGTAGCTGCATGATCCTTTGGAGCCGTTGCATTTGAATTTCAATGCTTCACCATTATTCAATGAAGCTGTGCTTCCCGATGATTGACCGTCCTTTACCGTATAGGTCTTAATTTGATTTCCCTCTTTCCAGCTGAACTCTGAATCATTACCTTCACAGTTGTCCGTTGCGTTGAAATCGACTCGACGTGGTAATCCACCGGCCGTGTAGACAGTATGTTCTACTCCACATTCACAACTAAATGGTCCAAAAATAGCGGGCTTGGGATCTTTATTTTTCGATCCGCCACAACCGGCGATCATCAGTGACATAATGGTGGCAGCGGAGACCGCGATGTAAAATTTTTTATGGAATATCATTTTCTTACCTCCATTTTCGAAGATTAAAAGTATATCGAAGGACAGACCGCATTTTCTGATTGTCCGAAATGAGTATTGAAGACTTATTTCATTAAGTCAAACGGATGACAGTAAAAAAGCAGGTCATTGCCCTTAACCGACATTTGAGTAAATCTTTCTTCATGTCTATTAACAATGCTTGAAAAAGACTAAGATTTGAATTTTAAGTCATTATTAGTTTCGGCATATCTTCCTCTTTTTAAGCAAGCTCCAGTCTAATATTTTCTATGTATTCAATAGCTCTAGCCTTGGTCTCAGGGCCTATTTCAGCTGAAGATGAAACAATATTTACAGTGTTTTCTATATACAGGTAAATCGATTCAATGTTTATATTCGCTGATTTAAAAACTTCATTATCTCCTAACTTCTTAGCCCTATATTTTTCTTCAACTTCCTTAGCTATGGCAATGAGTCTATTTAAACCAACTAGCAATTGGGAAGGTGAAATATCAAAGTCATTAAATTCATACCTTGATTTAATGATCCCGCTGCCCTGATAAATTTAGCGGTTACTGCAATAAACACATCGGCAATAGAGGTAGTGACTTTACGTACTGCAATCTCTCTATCTCTCCTTTTCTCGGCCATTTTTACCGTCACTGCTATTTGTGTAAAACCCTCAGCAATTTTTGAAAAAGATGCAATCTCCGAAATTCTCTGGTGAGGTGCGCTATCAGTAAATTTAGATACTGTTATAAGCTCATGTAATTTCTATTAAACTCCCCAAAAGAGTCTGAGGCTTCTTTATAACTGTTCCATAACTTTGCGCTACCAACGCCGATATATCTTAACTCAGAGTTCCTAGCAGCGATTTCAGAAAGAAAGCTCTCTATTTGGATCATTGAATCCCTAAATCTATTGATAGCTTCGTCATTCATTAATTTTCCAATCCTCCATGAGAATCAGGTGAAGATCTACAGCCTTAAGTGGCTCAATACAAATGTCCGCTTCGAGTTGTGAGTTCAACCGATGGACGCAACACATGAGTGAAACCTCTTTCCACATCAATTCCTTTTGATGAGCCGGATAAATAATCCTACGTCGATATGACATTTCATACACCTCATATTAGTATTCAAATACAAAGTGTTGCGTTGATCAGTTGAACTCACCGTATCTTTCAAACAAAGTTGTCTGTAAAGCTAATTGCTGAAAAATGTCTAAGCAGTTGTCGGTTTCCTTTGCGTAAGATTTAGTTTCGTTTTTTTGCATTTTGTCGCAATTAGCTTAGAGCGATCATAATTCAAACACAAACCCTTGTTGCTTGAGTTGCTGGTACACATCGGCGTCGAATCGGTAGAGTTTGGCGGCTCGGTGGGCGCCGCCAGTTTGTTTTTCGTTGCAGTCGATCAGTAATTTCATGTGCAACATTTTTCGCCGGAAGTTGGGTTTGTTGAGTGCTTTGTTTAGGATTGCTTCGTACAGGCGTTGTAGTTCTAACAAGGTGAACTTTTTTGACAACAAACGAAAACCGACCGGCTCATGCCGGACTTTTCGCTTAAGGCACCCTAAGCCTTCGTTGAGTATGTCTCCGTGGTCGTACATGAGTTCGGGCAGTGATGTTGTTGGGAACCACGCGGCGTCTAATTCATGCGCACCGGCCACGGCTTCATAATCTTGCGGCCTGATGAGCGCGAAATATGCCGTGGTGATGACGCGTTCATCAGGGTAGCGGTCTAACGCGCCGAAGGTTTTAAATTGCTGCAAAAAAATATCGTCAATGCCGGTTCGAGTGCGTAAGGTGCGAACAGCCGCGTCTTCAAGGCTTTCATTGTCTTGAATAAAGTCGCCGGGCAAGCCCCATTGGCCTTTGGCTGGGCCATCGGCGTGTTGGATTAGGCAGACTTCTAGCTCGCTGTCGCGGCACCCAAAAATTACGTTATCGACTGAATGATGAAACATCTTGACCATTAACCTTGCATATTTTCTAAACTCACGCCTCGGGTCTCTTGTACCATTTTTATAACGAAGAGTACCGAAA
>CALKRK010000152.1 GCA_937989675.1 uncultured Arenicella sp.
AATATCAGCCCGTGAAAAAGAATCGCCAACCAAATAGTTATTTTGCTCGGTAAGTAGGTTTTCCAACCAATCTATTTCCTGCCTAACAATTTCAAGCGATTCGAGCCCTTGTTGATAGCCAAGATCCATGCGCTGCGTCATTAGTTTTCGAATAACTGGCCACTTTAGCGAGAATTTGAGTTTTTCCCATACAGACAGATCGTGCAAAAAAATCGGTTTCACTAACTCCGGAGAATCCAAGATCGCCTCAGAATAAAACCAGCGGCGGATATGCACACCAAGTTTATCGTCCAAACGCTGTTCAACAGCGGTAACCTCCTCACTCGCTGAACCAAGCGACTTGCCTGATGTGTTGTGCTGCTCCGCCCAATCTATAATAGATGCAGAGCCCTGAATAACTGTATCGCCAATCTCTAAAAATGGCACTGAACCCCTTTTTAAACCCAATTGTTGAGCCACTTTTAAATGCGAACCGGGCGCTAAAGTGCGAACCTCTACCTCTAACCCCAAATAATCGAGTGCCCACCTTGCCTTTTCGCAGTAGTGAGAAATGGTAAATACATAGAGTATGGGTTTTGACATAGTTTAGATTGTTCGAGTTAAGCTAATAGAAATTGGGCACAAGCATAGTCCGAACTTAGTATTTATTTTGTCGAAACCGCAGATAGATACTACAATCTAGCAATCGATCCATCAGCGATCAATGCAGGAAAATCACCGCAGCTTTTCAGTTGAGGCGAAAACTAACTGCTGAAACTGAACAGCATAGTTTTCTCTTAATCGCCCGGCAAATACTCGACCGCACCGATATCGCAGTTCTCCTCACCCAGATCAAACGTCGCCACATTGCCATTGGCCGCTTTAACAGCAACAAAAAAACCTTCCGAGCGAAGCCTTCTGCGCTGATCCCGGTCAGGACAGTGATCAGTATCGGCCGCGGCTATAGCCGGACTACCGGAAACCAATTTATGTGTAGGAACGCAAACGGAACTATTAGAAACACCTGCGGCATTTGAACAACCATTGTCGGCCAACGACGTGTCAATAATCGAAGTCAGCGCAATATTACTCGCATCGCTGTTCGCGTTAATATCATTGTCGCCAGGTATAAAGTTAGCAAATGCATTCGTATTGCTAGTGCTATCGTTACCGAAAAGATTGTTGTTATCAGCGATGACGCCGCTACTCACCCCATTCGAGTAAACTTCAGCAGCGGAAGTCGCCGCCATATTGCCCGAGATTAAGCTATTAGTAGTGTTAACTCGAGAACTTACTACGTGAAACCCTCCACCATAGCCCCCAGCCGAATTACCAATAACCGTCGCATTAGTTAACCCAGCACTGCTCGCAAAAGAAAGCGTTAAAGCACCACCATGATCGTCACTAGTACTGCCTGCCGAATTCCCTGAAACAGTGCTATTAGTCAAATAAATTCCTGCATTTGCTCGACCGGAAATTCCACCACCATCACCGTTAGTCGAGTTATTCGACACCGTGCTATCAAATACCTCGATACGCGAACGATTTGCATACATAGCCCCCCCAAGAGACTTTGCGTAATTTTCAGAAACGGCGCTGTTGTTTACAATAAGAGAGCCACTATTAGAACCTACTTCGTAGACAGCGATCCCACCACCATTTGTATCGGCCCAATTGTTCAATAGCCGACTATTGTTCAGCGTAATCGAACTACCTTGAACGTTAACTGCCCCTCCACCAAATGAAGTTGACGAGTTACCGGTTACTGTGCTGTTGTTCATCACTGCTTTCGAATCACTAATGAGAGCAATCGCGCCACCTTCGCTTGCCATATTTTGCGAGAACAAGGTGTTATTGAGGGTTAAATTACTCATACCCCTGACCAGAACCCCACCGCCTTCACGACTTGTTGAGCCGCTACTGATCGTCATGTCAGAAATCACAACAGTAGAACCAAGTGCGATTTCAAAAACCCGATGGCTGTTACTGCCACTGACGGTAAGATCAACGGGGCTAGGCCCAGTAATTTCAAGACCTTGTGTTATTTGGGGAAGCGCCGAGTTAAGCGGAATCGTACCGTTAATATCAAAACTTATTTGATCCACTCCGCTGCCCGAAACACAGTTATCCTCATGCACATTCGAATCTGTGTTTGCCGAAATAATCGCTTCACGTAGGGTGCACTCAGCATCATCGACTTCATTATCGACGGTGCTATTAACACTAATATTTGCAGCGTTGGAATTTGTAACAAACGCGTGTGCAACTGCAAGCGCGAGACAAGAACTACGAAAAGGAGAAATAGGTGGCATTGTTAATATAGCAATATTGGTTTGCGTCTAGTTAGTACTAGACGCGTCAGTCAATAACCAGCAGCTGAATATTCAGCGTCGAGTGGGGTTACTCATAAATTCGGTTGATAGCTGAGACTCAGTGTTAACGCTTTAGAGCAACAGGTCATCACGACAACAAAGTTTCATTTTTATATTGTAAGCAGAACAAATATTAATCGCGTTGATTTGTGCAATTTAGCATTTGAGTGCAACAGCTAACAATAGTCTTTTTGCACTAAAATGAGCACATAAACTATTAAAATTTTTGTTGGTAAGGTCGAGCTACGAGATACAAATCCTCGCCTTACTCGGTAACCGTCTGCGACCCTTGATAACCCGACAAGACATCAACCGGCATATTAATCCGCCTCACGAGTCATCAAGCAGATAATGCAACCAATTCAACGTTAGGGCTCTGTCTAAATTAATGACAATATTCCTGTTAAAAAAGTCGCTAGTAAGAAAAAATTTATGCGCTGAGGCCTCGCTTAAACCCAGCATTAAGCGATCCTCTCCCAAATAATAAGCGTTTCTTCCGGATAAAAGCTGATCGCAACCCTCATCACAAATAATACTCAAATACTGATAGTCAGCTATTACTTTACCTGTAAAGGGATCAGGTTTGATGAATTTCTTATTTTGCACCAAGGGCTCAAATAAAACGTCAACCGACGTTTCATCAACGCCTTCTTCAATTATAAAGGGAGTTTCAGACACCTCTTTACGAAACTTGTTTAACCTACTAGGACTAAACCCTGAATCTAAAAAGCAGGACTCCATTCCATTCCATATACCTCTCGGATTATCGCACTCAATTTTACTTTTCATTTGATTAACTACGATCCGACCTCTAACCCGCTTAGAGAGAGTATCTTTTCTCCCCCTCTGGACCTTGATCGGTACAGCCATATTTCTAAATAGCTCGATTTTATTAGGTATAACATATCGTTCCAATTGGCTATCTATTTTTATCAACAGCCTTTCCGGAACAATGTCACCGGAAGAAGCCTGACTAGTTACCATCTCCCTAGATTCTAGGTCATCATCTATATCACCTAACCAGCCGCGCTTTGTAAGTTGGTGAGCACCGCAAGCCGAAGATACACAGGAATAACCGACAGATATCGTATCTGCTAATCTAAAATCAATTGGAACTGTAAAATTTGCTTCTTCTGCACCTTTTGGAATACTAATTTTCTTCACGCCACGCCTTAAAGTCCAGTCAAGGCCAGTTATTATGCGATAATCAACATAGACTTCTAACTCTATATTTTGATCAGCAAGCATGCTCTGCGGAAGCTTAACTTGCCCACTGATAAAGGTGTATCTGTGCTCTAGTTCGAGGTTTGCAATGTAAGCGTTGTCTCTCTCATCTTCACCAAACCTCTCAGTCAAGCCGCCCCCTTCATAGGGGGAAATATTAGCTCTCTCACAGTTGACAGTGCATCGAATCGATACGGCAAAATAACCTTCCCCACGATCAGCCAATGACCATGCCAAGGTCTTTTCATAAGCGACACTAGATTGCCCAGCAGGGATAGTGAACGGATGCACGACATAGACTCTATCCCTATTAATACTCAGGCCCGAACTAAACACTATTTCGCCACCGACCTGTTCCGACTTTATTGTGCCTGCCCCCCTAGCTATAGCTCCTTGAAAAGTCACCTCATCTTGAGCGGTCGCAGTTTCCAATCCACTCAGCACGAGGGTCAAAACTAATATTAAGCACCTAATCATACATAACTCCCATAATCAAAATACATATTAATGCCTCCCTAGCTACTAGAAGCTCTGATTGTAAATTAGCAACTAACTTAACTTACATCATCCAAGGGCATATCAAAAGCGATAGAAATGCTGAGGTCATGCATCGCAAAATAAATTTCACCATCCATCGATATCTAGCATGACTTTCAAATTTTCTCAGAAGGAAATTAAAATCGTGCTCTAAACATCCATTAATTTACTCGGTAACCGTCTGCGAGCCTTGATAACCCGACAAAACATCAACCGGCACATTATCGCCAACCGAGTAACTTAACAACTTACTTAGGTGTGTATAGGGTAGCCCGGTTTCGTCGTGCCAATGGTTAAAGGCTTCTTGAATTTTCTTTTGGTCTCGTTGGCTGCTGGCATTTTCGTTGATATCTAATCCAGATGCGATCAAGGCGGTTACCACATCCCCAGTTAGCATAAAGCTATCTTTGCCAGTAAAGCGAATAAACCATTGAGCGGTTTTGCCTCCTAAACGCGAGCCATTCTTATGCAAGTATTTCATTAACCCAACCTGATCACTGACTGGCCAATCGGCAAAGAACTTGCCAAAACTTCCATGCTCTTCGGAAATTTCGTCCACCATGGCGGCATTATGGAACACGGTTTGAATCTTCTGCCAGTTGCGAATCACGCGCGTGTCTTCTAAATAGGCTTCCCACTCTTCGGGGGCTTTGGTCAACAACGCACCTAAATCAAACCCGTGAAAGGCCTCTTCGAAGCCATCCCACTTACTGCTTATAACGCGCCAGTGAAAGCCAGCGTTAAAAACGCACCGTGTTATCTGCGCCAGATATCGGTCATCAGTGATTCTCTTTAAGCTCGATAACTTGGTCGGAGCGGTTAAAAGTTTCTTCAGTTCTTTGTCGCCACCTTTACGCTTTTTGGCCGCATCGTGGATCAGTTTAAATTTCTTCATCCGTGTATTAGATAACGTGCTTTATCGAGTATCAATAGCTGCCTTGCAAAAGCGGTCTGCCGAACAGTCTGGACAATGCAAAAAAGAACCAACAAAACTTAAATTTGTTATGCAGCTATCGCTTGTAACGTTCACGCCACACGCTACACTATCACCATGATTCAGTTTGACAATCTTTCAATTCGCCGCGGCGAAAATTTGCTGTTCGATGGCGCTAGCTGTCAAATCCACCCTGGGCAAAAGGTTGGTTTAACTGGAGCCAATGGCTGTGGTAAATCCAGTTTATTCGCAGTATTGCGTAATGAACTTGTTATTGATAACGGTGACGTAAAGATACCACGCGACTGGGTCATGGCGCACGTTTCGCAAGAAGCACCAGGTAACGAAAGACTCGCTATTGAACACGTTTTGGATGGCGACGAAGAATGGCGAGATCTGGACGAGAAAATCAAAAATCCAGATCACCCAAGGTTTCTTAAATTCCAGTCTCGCTATGAAGAGATTGATGGCTATTCAGCGCGCAGTAGAGCTGCCCAACTATTGGATGGTTTAGGGTTCAAAAGCGCAGACATAGAGAAACCGGCTAAAGAGTTTTCTGGCGGCTGGCGCGTTCGACTCAATGTTGCCAAAGCGCTTATGTGCCGATCAGACCTACTGCTGCTCGACGAACCCACCAATCACCTAGACTTAGACGCCGTGCTTTGGCTAGAGCGTTGGCTTAAGCATTACTCAGGCACTCTTATATTGATTGCGCATGATCGAGATTTTCTCGACCAGTTGACCACACATACGCTGCATATCGAAAATCAAAAGGCCAAACTCTACAAAGGCAATTATACGGCCTTTGAACGCATTCGCTCTGAGCAGCTCGCCAATCTGCAATCGCAATTCGACAAGCAGCAACGAGAGATTGCTCACATGCAAGATTTTGTGCGTCGTTTCCGCGCCAAGGCAACCAAAGCGACGCAAGCACAAAGCCGCTTGAAAGCCTTAGAGAAAATGGAGCGTATCGCGCCAGCGCACGTAGACTCCCCGTTTTCATTTTCAATACCCGCACCCGAGAAAAACCCAAGCCCGTTGCTGAGCCTGCATGATGCAAGCGTCGGATATAACGGTAGTACCATTGTTGAAGGCATCGAATTTGCGATGACGCCGGGAGACAGAGTTGGTTTAATTGGACCAAACGGCGCAGGCAAATCAACCTTAATCAAACTGTTAGCCAACGAGCTAAAACTTAGCAGTGGCAACTATCATTCTTCCAAAGAAATTAATATAGGCTATTTTGCTCAACATCAGATTGAGCAATTGCAAATGGAACACTCGCCGATGGAGCACATGGTGATTCTTGACCGAGAATGCAACAATGCCCAAGCAACAGAAAATCAACTGCGCCGCTATTTGGGCAGTTTCGGTTTTAGTGGTACCAAGGCAACCAGCAAGGTAAAACCGTTTTCTGGTGGTGAAAAATCACGTTTGGCGCTGGCACTGATCTGTTATCAACGCCCTAACCTACTGCTGCTAGACGAGCCGACCAACCATCTTGATCTAGAAATGCGCCAAGCCCTAGCGGTGGCCTTACAAGAATATTCCGGTGCGGTCGTTTTGGTCTCGCATGATCGGCATTTACTCAAGGTTAATTCCGACAAACTGATTTTAGTTGCCAATGGCCGCGCCACTGAATTCAAGGGCAGCGTCGATGATTATCCAAAATGGTTAGTTGAGCATAACCGTGGTGAGGTCGTCACCGACTTCAAAGCAAATTCTGATGAGAAAAAACCACAGAAAACCGCCGCCGCCAAGAAAGAACAGAAACGACTTGACGCCGAACGTCGCAAACAACTACAGCCACTCACTAGTAAAATTAAACGAGCCGAACGCGTAATGGAAAAGCTCGGTGTTGAAAAAGATGACATCGAAGCGAAGCTTGCCAACACAGACATCTACACCGATGAAAACAAAGATGCTCTAAAACAACTATTAGCCGATCAAGCCTACGTTCAAAAAGAACTGGATCAGGCGGAGGCCGATTGGCTGGCTGCCAGCGAAGAACATGAAACGCTTACCGCTAGCCTAAAGGAGAGCGCGTAGAGATGCGGCATGTAGTGTTTGGCGCTGGCCTGATCGGCGGTTACCTCGCCGGAGCATTTACGTCGCAGGGGTTAAACACAGCAATAATCGGTAGGCTAAACATCATCAAAGCCTTAGAGAACGGCCTTACCGTTACAGACTTCTTAGGTAACAAAGCAACGCTTTCTTCCATAGAAGTTTACCAAGAGCATCAACGTGCCGACGTGGTTTGGCTCACCGTAAAGTGCACCTCGGTTGAATCAAGTATTGTCGATTTAAAAAAAATCGTGCACCCCAATAGCATAATAGTGTGTTGCCAGAACGGTTTTGGCAGCGACCAGTTGGTACGACAAGCTTTTCCAAATAATCTGGTTTTAAACGCGGTGGTCGGTTTTAACGTCGCCGAAGAAACACCCTCGCACCTGCACAGATCAACCGATGGTAAGTTAGTAGTTGAATATCATGAGCACCTTGCAGCTGCCCTCAAACGAGCCGATTGCGCCCTTCTGCCAACCATAACCAGCGAAAATTTTCTCGCACATCAATGGGCGAAATTGCAACTTAATATCGCCAATTCAGTTAACGCACTCGCTGACATTCCAGTAAAAGCGATGACCGAAGACGCCGAGTTCCGCCAACTAATCGCTGACTTAATGAGTGAATTGCTGGACGTGACCGATGCACTTCAACTTAAGCTGCCAAAGATCACCGCTGTTCCAGCAAAGATGATTCCAAAAATCATGCGTTTACCCAACTGGATATTTAAACGTCTGGCACAAAAAATGTTGGCAATTGACCCCAGTGCGCGCGCGTCTATGTGGTGGGATTTAAGCCGGGGCAAGCGAAGCGAAATAGATTACCTTAACGGTGCCGTGGTTAAGCAGGCAAAAGCGCTAGGGTTGAACTGCCCTTTAAATGAAGCCATGGTCAAACTCGTTCATTCAGTGCAGCGTGGTGAGCAGAGCATCGGCTTGTCGGCCACTGATCTACGAAAGGCTTTAGAGAATGTCTAATCCGAGCACCGTTATCATTGGCCGAGGAAAGGTAGGGCAAAGCTTTGCGCAACTATTTTCGCTGGCAAAACTGCCGGTACAATTGCTAGGCCGTTCATTAGAAGCACAACAACAAGCTGTGAGCGATGCAGACCTAACAGTATTGTGCGTTACCGATAATGAGATCGAACCGCTGTGTAGTGAATTGGCCCCCTACTTCAAGAGATGTTCAACGGTTGCTCATTGTTCTGGTGCTCTCGACAGCGAGATACTTGCCAGCGCGCGCCAACGAGAATGCCAATTGGTGTCGATGCACCCGCTTAACACATTCCCAAGCATAGACGCGGCCTTAACTCTATTCAATTCCTTAAATCACAACACAACTCTATTCACTGAAGGTGACGCCGACGCGCTAAGCATCTTACTGCCACTTACACAACAGCTCGGCTTTCGCCCACTAATACTGCAGACACAGTCGAAAGCGAGCTACCACGCGGCGTGCGTATTTGCCTGTAATTATTTATCAACACTCATGGAACTAAGTCAACACACCGCCGAGCAAGGTGGGCTAGGCAGAGATGAGTTCTGGCAAGCCATTCAGCCACTCATTCAAGCCACCTTAAATAATATTTCAGAACACGGCACTGCTGGCTCACTCAGTGGGCCGATCGCACGAGGTGATACAAGCACCGTAGAAAAACATCTGTTGGTGTTAAACGAAACTCGAGATTCATACAAGCATCTAGGCCTTGAAACGCTCCGATTAGCCGCGAAGCGCGGAGAACTTAGCGAGAAGCAACTAGCAACCATGGAGACCCTACTATCATGATCAAACTATTCAGCTTTGGACCCGCTTTTGGGTTACCAGACCCAAGCCCTTTTGTAACCAAGATCAACCTCTACATGAAGATGACAGGCGTCGAATTTGAATCTATCTCGGATGTCGGAAACCTGAGAAAAGCGCCAAAGGCAAAACTCCCTTATATCGATGATGAGGGCGAAATCATTGCAGATTCCGTTTTTATCATCGACCATCTAAAACGAAAGCACGTCGCCGATCTTGACGATTGGTTAGACGAGCGACAAGCGGCTAGTGCGCAATTGCTTGGTAAATCGCTGGATGAAAACCTTTACTGGACCGTCGTGCACTCACGCTGGATAAAGGATGATGTGTGGCCAACCATAGAGAAGCAGTTTTTCAGTAGCTTACCGTTTCCAGCAAACAAACTGGTGGCGAAAATGGCTCGTTCAGCGACTAAAAAACAAATAATGGGCCACGGCATGGGCAAACACAGCGACGAAGAGGTTCACGAAATCGCCACACGCAACCTAAACAGCCTATCGATTTTATTGGAAGATAAGCCTTACTTTTTTGGGGAACAGCCATGCACATTTGATGTAACTGCTTTTGCAATGGTTTCTTCGTTGACACTGTCTACCCTAGAGACGGAGTTAAATCACACCGCCAGACAATTTAAAAATTTGGTGAGTTTTACTCAGAGAATCGCCGAACAGTATTATCCTGAACTATAAGCACAAACACCTAATTAGCCTTTAAACACATCACGATAAGGAGAAAATCATGTCCCTACGTATTAACGATCAAGCCCCTAACTTTAATGCCCAAACCACGCTTGGAGAAATCAACTTTCACGATTGGATTGGCGACTCATGGGCAGTTTTATTCTCGCATCCAAAAGATTTCACACCCGTCTGTACCACTGAGTTGGGTTATGTCGCGGGCTTAGAAGATGAATTCGCTAAACGCAACACGAAGGTAATCGGGCTTAGTATTGACCCAGTTGATAACCACGGCGAATGGGCCAAAGACATTGAAGAAACTCAAGGCCACCCAGTAAAATTCCCAATGATTGGAGACACGGACCTGAACGTCGCCAAGCTTTACAGTATGTTTCCTGCTGACGAGACTGGCTCAGCTGAAGGCCGCACTGCGCTGACCAACGCGACTGTTCGCTCCGTATTTATTATCGGGCCAGATAAAAACATCAAACTTATGATGACCTACCCGATGACCACAGGTCGTAATTTTGATGAAATTTTGCGCGTAATCGATTCTATGCAACTCACGGCCCAGCACAAGGTTGCTACGCCAGCGAACTGGAAAGACGGTGAAGATGTCATTATTGTGCCCGCGGTCACTGACGAAGAAGCCGCCGTTAAGTACCCTGATGGTTGGCAAACCCTAAAGCCGTATTTGCGGATTGTAAAGCAGCCTAGCTAAACACTTAGTTTAGAACCCAAAAAGGCCTGGCTTAAAAAGCCGGGCCTTTTTCGTTCAACCTTGTTTTCAGTGATGATAATGGCTGATATCTTTTTTTCTGCTTGAGTCGTTGGCTTCTTTCACGGCAGCCAACATATCATCCAACAATGCTCGATCAAACATACGATTATTCTGAAACACAGAATTTATAGTTTTGGTGTTTCGAATGTCAATCAATGGGTTGGCATCCAACAGCAGAAGATTAGCGTTGAGGCCTGGAGCGATTCGGCCTGAATTACTGCCTAACCATTCGGCAGGCTCCGATGTGGCAGACCTTAGTACTTGAACATTGGACATGCCTGCGTTCTTCATACTGACAAACTCGTCGTGCAATGAAAACCCAGCCACGGTCGGCGGTAAGTTGGTATCTGTGCCAGCCAGCACTTTAACGCCGTTCTCGATCAAACTCTGAAGGACTAATCGGCTGGCTTGTGCATACGTTTCCCAATATCGTCGGCTATCCGCCTTCTTCTCATCGCTCCAGTCACTGGGTATCTGGTAACGATTCACTTCTGGCAACCAACCTAAGCCACCTTGAGGAACTCGTTCGGTCCACTCACTGATACCAGGGTTTTCATACTCAAGCTCAACCTCTTTGAGCACAGTCTCCAACTCAAATTTTTGTCTAACGAAACTTTCAACCAACCAAAGTACGGTGGTAACGGCAACGTCATTCTTTGCCAGATTTTTGGCGATGTCGTCGCTTCGTGACTGTACATAACTTAGAAACTCACTGGTATTCTCGTAACCGTAGTTGCCAAACTCTCGATTCATCGCGTTCATGATCTCCTCAAGATGCGCAACCTCGTGCTGGTTAGTATAGAGATCATCCATCCCCAGGCTCCAGGGAACATGCCCAACTACTTTCATGCCTAAGGATTTAGCCGTTCGAGCAACAGCGTAATAAGTCTCTTTGTTTATCTGGCTGTAAATTTTTACCGCATCGTAACCTTGCTGATGAAGTTCTTTAACTGCGCGTTCAGCTTGTTCAGCGTTGGTCAAATTGATAAAACCTTGTGACCACGACATAAACGCACCCTCGATCGCCTCAAAACTCCCGATACGAGGTGACGCGATAAACATCTCAGGCCCAATCCGGCCTGCTTGAATTTCCTTTCGCCAGTCTAGATGAGCCTCTTCTCCAATCATCTCGCGAACCTGAGTTACGCCATTTGCCACATAGAGCAATAGATCATTAGGGCTTTTAAACAAATGGACATGCGAGTCTATTAACCCTGGGATGAGGTACTTTCCTTGACCGTCGACAATACGGAAGTTATCCGTATTCCTTAAACTACTATCAACCGTAGCGATTATGCCATTTTGGATACTAACGGTTTGCCCGGCAATAAAGCGCTCTCCGTCCTGAGACAAAACGTTGACGTTAGTAATTGCAATGGCACCTTTATAAGGTTTAAAGGAACCGGTATCGGCTTCTTTGGTTAGGCCTCCATAAATCCGGTCGAGGTCACGATTTGCTAAAAATACAATGCCGATAGATGTGACGATTAATACGACGACGATGCTAGTAACTACCTTTTTTAGTTTCATTTTGATTCTCTGGTTGAGCTGCGATAAAACCAACATAGCAACGCCAAGCAGCGAAACAATCCTTATGTGATAAGGCGCATGATCTGGGACCAGATGCATGCAAAATGTGACTATTTACATAGCCCTAGGACGAATAGCAAAGCAAACAACAACGGAATAACTATCTAAAACTAGAAATGTAGCTCCTTGAAACCGGGACTTGTTTATCGCAACCGGCTAACGAAAGCAGCAAACCCTGAGCGTTACCAGAGGTTGAGACGATGGACCCTCGATTCACCAGAAAAGAGCGATGACAACGCAAAATTGACTGGTTCAAAGGCTCGGCAAGTAAGCTTTTCAAAGTAGCTCGCTCCATTTTTTCCTGCAATTGCCCTTGAGTGTCGAGGTAGCCAATCTTTATATAGTTCTGCATTGCTTCGACATACCTGACCTGATCTAGGGGTATATCAAAAATATGTTCGCCTTTGGATGTGGCATCGAGGTTGCGCGAGCTCGAGCTAGCGTCCTTTTGATTGATTTCCTCGGCAATCGTTTGGTACTTCTTTTCTTGTCGAAGTAAGGCAAGCGCACCCATCGTAACGATTGGAAAAATACCTATCGCGAGCGTACCGCGAACCATATAAGGAAATAGCGCCCATTCGATATAACCAAACACCACAATGCGCACAAATAGAAAGTTCGCCAAACTAATAAAAAACATGACGCCGACTAGGTAAATTATCCATTTACCAAAGGTAAAGTTAGCCGCGGCGCCCTTTATTTTGAGAACAAATACAATAATCAGCTCGTACAAAACTGACGCGAGAAAACTAACAACACCGAAACCGACGCAGATAAGTAACTGCTTCGACTCCATTGTGTGGATACCAAAGGGCTTAAAGATATACAGAAACAGTACGACGAATACACAGATTAGCGCAATAATTCTGACCGAGCCCAAGAAGCTTTCTTCCTGCGGAAATGGCTTGGCTAAAAACTGCCTGGTGTTGCTGAAAACTTCCATTCAGAGCTCCCCTTGTGAGAACTCAGTATACCTAAGCCCGAGTTTCACGAACACTCGAATTAGTAGCCACGTGTTTTACTAATTACAGGAGGAATAGTGCCGTTTTCAAAATAGCCAGTCAGATTACTCGCTACGATTTTTGACGCACTCGTTTTATCAGTAGGCGCAGCAATATGGGGTAATACGGTGATACCTGGATGGGTCCAAAACGCGTGATGCTCTGGCAACGGCTCAGTGGCAAACACGTCAAGCACCGCATGAGCGAGTTGACCCGAATTTAAACTATCAAGGAGTGCGCCGTCATCGATAATCGGCCCGCGAGCAAAATTGATTATTGATGCTCCGCTTGGCAAGTAAGATAGCTTTTGTCTACCAAGCAACCCACTCGTGTCTTCGGTGAGCGGTAACAAAATAATCACAATCTCCGAGACACTTAATATCTCTCGCAGGCCACCTTCCCCGTAAAAATGCTCCATCGTTAGTTCATCAACTGACTTAGCGTTCTTACTCCAGCCGCGCACAACAAACCCGGTTTCACGCAGTTTACGAGCGACGCGCTTTCCTAAAGCCCCCATGCCCAATACAGCGACCGACCTCTCGTGAGCGAGCTTTACAGGCCACTGCTGCCACTGGCGCCGATCTTGCTGCTGCCGATACTTCGGCATACCTCTATGCAAATACAGAACCCAAGCCAATGCAGCCTCGGCCATGGTCTCACTTAGTCGATCATCGACTAAACGCACGACCTGCAAGGACGGAGCAAGCTCCTGATTTACTAATGTCTCAACACCAGCCCAGAGGCTTTGAACCCAAACAAGGTTTGGTAGATCCGCCAATTGCGATGTACTTGGATTAGCAACAACGGCAACCCTAGCCTCATGCCTTTCCGCAGTAGTGAGTTCCTTCACGTCACAAATCGTAAAGCCCTTCGCAGTTTCATTGAGGGCGACCAACCATCTAGTGTAATTCTCTTGATCTAGGCCGCTTAAAAATGGGACTTTTATGAACTCATTATTATTCATGTTTCAAAAATGATGGACTGGTTCCCAAACCCTTTGATTTCGATTGGATTGCCAAATGGGTCCTCAAAAAACATCGTACTTTGCTCACCGGCGGCACCCGCATACCTAACATGCGGCGCTATCAAGAACTCAATACCTTTGCTCTCCAAATCGTCAGCGAGTTCACGCCATTTGCTTATGGGTAATATTACACCAAGGTGTGGCATCGGCACTTTACAATCACTGACCAAACCGGTCATTTTAGTTCGAAAGGGCTGACCAAGGTGCAAGGAAATTTGGTGTCCAAAAAAATCAAAGTCTACCCAGCTGGCGCTGCTCCGCGCCTCTTTGCAACCTAATATTCCCGTATAAAACGCTCTCGCTTTGTCTAAGCAAGTAACGTTATACGCAAGATGAAAAATAGACTCCATTATTGACTCCTCACAAGCTGAGCTTTAACAATAAAAAATACGTTATCATGGAACTCTTCAAATTAATAACTATTGAATGTTACTTCAAAGATAACAAAATACTATGGATGTTCGCTTTCTAGAAAGCCTAATAAAGGTAATCGAACATGGCTCCATTGCCTCAGCCGCTCGAGCCCAAAATTTAACATCAACCGCCGTGAGTCAGCGTATAAAGGTGTTAGAAACTGAATTAGGGTGTGCGCTACTTTCAAGGGTTGGTCATACCGCAATACCAACAGAACACTGCCTCAAACTGGAAGCGCGAGCGCGGCAAATAATTTATCAAAGCGCGTGTTTGCAGCACGACGTCACCAATACAAATATTGCAGGGCCACTAAAATTAGGTGCTATCTCCACAGCGCTCACCGATTTCATCCCAAGTTTAGCGGCTTATTTTGCGGAAACGGCGGAGAATGTAGAGCTATTTGTTGTTCCTGGTACATCCAAAACTCTCTACGAGGCATTAACGAAACAAGTTATAGACGGAGCGATCATCGTTCAGCCAAGCTTCAATTTACCTAAACAGTTTCACTCTGAACTCATTGCTACTCAGCCCTTATGCTTGATCTCTCCAAAAACAATGTCAGATATCCCCGCAGAGGAAGCCCTTAAGAGCAAACCGGTGATAGTCTACGATCGCAATTCCTGGGGTGGGAAACAGGCTTGGAGCTGGCTAAGCAGCTTACAAACCCATTGTAATATAGTGTGCGAACTCGATGCGCTCGAGACCATCGCGATCATGGTCGAACAAGGTCTTGGAGTCGCCATTGTACCCGAATGGAACGACCTATCGACTAGATATGAGGTTGCCTGTCAACGTCTTCCATCGTCAGCAACCTCATATAAACGAAAAATCGCATTTGTTTCTCACAGAGGCGCACCAGCACAAAGCCTACTCACACTTTGTGCAGATCTGCTTTTAACTAGCCGCTAACATTAGGCGTGATCTAGAGCTTGGCGTTGCCCGAAGCGAACCTCTTTATAAATGCATATTCCGAATCTATAGGCGTTAACTCACTTCAACTCTAATTCTATCCGAAATAACGCTTTTCCACTTAGCTGGGCCCGTGGTGTGCACCGACTCTCCATTTGTATCCACAGCAACGGTAACCGGCATGTCTTTAATCTCGAACTCATGAATGGCTTCCATTCCCAGTTCAGGAAAAGCGACAACTTTAGAATTAGTAATTGCTTTGGAAACCAAGTACGCCGCACCACCAACCGCCATTAAATAAACAGACTTGTTGTTGGCGATGGATTCTATGGTTGCCGGGCCACGTTCTGCCTTACCGATCATGCCAATTAAACCCGTTTGCTCCAGCATCATGTCAGTAAACTTATCCATTCTGGTTGCCGTTGTTGGGCCCGCCGGGCCAACCGCTTCTTCGCGCACCGCATCAACTGGACCAACATAGTAAATAAACCGGTTAGTAAAATCGACGCCATCAGGTAAGCCTTCTCCGCTTTCGAGTAAGCCTTGAATTTTCTTGTGCGCCGCGTCTCGCCCGGTTAACATTTTGCCCGATAGCAAAACCGTTTCACCAGGTTGCCATTCAAGCATGTCGTCTTTTTGTAGTGTGTCTAAATTTACTTTGCGAGTATTTGGCCCAACATCCCAAGCAATCTCAGGCCAGTCACTCAAGCTTGGTGGCGTTTGTAGCGCAGGGCCGCTGCCATCTAAGACAAAATGCGCGTGGCGCGTCGCCGCGCAGTTTGGAATCATCGTCACAGGCTTTGAAGCCGCATGCGTTGGGTAGTCTTTGATTTTCACATCGAGCACCGTTGTTAATCCACCCAAGCCCTGTGCGCCAATGCCCAATTGATTAACTTTCTCAAAGATCTCGAGGCGCAACTCTTCCAAACGCGAGTTGGGCCCGCGCGCAATCAATTCGTGAATATCCACGGGCTCCATCAACACTTCTTTAGCCAATACAGCCGACTTCTCAGCAGTGCCACCAACCCCTATTCCCAACATGCCAGGCGGGCACCAGCCAGCCCCCATTGTTGGGACGGTTTTGAGAACCCAGTCAACCAAGGAGTCGCTAGGGTTTAGCATGACCATTTTGGATTTATTTTCTGAACCACCACCTTTAGCGGCTAATTCGATATCGACGGTATCACCCTCAACAACCTCATAATGAATCACCGCAGGTGTATTGTCGCCAGTGTTTTTACGTGCTCCAAGCGGGTCATTCAATATTGATGCTCGCAGTAAATTATCTGGATTTTTATATGCACGGCGAACGCCTTCGTTAATCATATCCGTGACCGACATTTCAGCATCCCAACTGACGTCCATACCGATTCTGGCGAACACGGTCACAATACCGGTATCCTGACAAATTGGCCGACGGCCTTCTGCACACATGCGAGAATTAATCAGAATTTGCGCCATGGCATCTTTGGCGGCCTGTGATTCTTCTCGCAAATAGGCACCATGCATGGCGTCAACAAAATCCTTGGGGTGGTAGTAGGAAATAAACTGCAGCGCGTCCGCCACGCTATCGATAAGATCGTCTTGCTTGATAGTGGTCATATTTGAATTGTGGAATGAACAACTTTGGGCCAATAGTTTATCAAAATTTGAGGCAAATCACGCTAGCCGCTGGTAAATAAGCGATCACCTGCTAATCCAAACAAAATATCACTCAGAAATGCCTGAATTACATGGTTATTTCGGCTAGAATCGTCGGTTCGTTTTGACTCACGCAACCCATAATCGCCCTAGAAAGGCCAAATAAATGCGCACTTCGAATTTTTTACTCTCGACACTCAAAGAAACACCCGCCGACGCAGAGATCATCAGTCACCAACTGATGTTACGCGCAGGCATGATTCGCAAGGTTGCCGCTGGCGTTTATAACTGGTTGCCCGTCGGGCTTCGCGTATTACGCAAGGTGGAAAACATCGTGCGTGAAGAAATGAATAAATCAGGCGCACAAGAAGTATTGATGCCAGCCGTTCAGCCCGCCGAACTCTGGCAAGAATCAGGACGCTGGGAAATGTACGGCGGTGAATTATTGCGCTTGCAAGATCGCCATGGGCGCGACTTTTGCTTTGGCCCTACGCATGAAGAAGTTATCACCTCTTTAATTAGCAATGAAATTCGCAGCTACAAACAACTACCTGCCAATTTCTATCAAATCCAAACCAAGTTCCGTGATGAGCGCCGCCCACGTTTTGGTGTGATGCGAGCACGCGAATTCATCATGAAAGACGCATATTCTTTCCATTTGGACCAAGAGGGCCTGCAAGCAACCTATGACGTGATGTACGAGACGTACACGAATATCTTTACGCGTCTTGGGCTTGGTTTTCGCGCCGTAGAAGCCGACACTGGCAGTATTGGTGGTAACACCTCGCATGAATTTCACGTGCTCGCTGATTCTGGTGAAGATGCGATTGCGGTGTGCGACAAGTACGAATATGCGGCCAATGTGGAACTCGCGGAAGCGGTCACCATTGGCGGCGACCGCCCGAACCCAACCAAAACGCTCAGCAAAGTTGATACACCAGATCAAACCACCATCGCGCAGGTCTCGGAGTTTTTGACTGCTGAAGTCAAAACAACCGTCAAAACGTTGCTGGTGCATGGAGTAGAAGATGGCTTAGTTGCGCTTGTGCTGCGTGGCGATCATGAACTTAATGAGCTGAAAGCCGAAAAGCACCCATTGATTGCCTCACCATTGGTTTGGGCAAGTGATGAAGAGATAAAAGAAGCTGTAGGTTGTATGCCAGGCTCAATCGGCACCGTCGAACTGGGCTTAACAGTGATCGCCGACCGCTCTGCGGCTAATATAGCCGATTACATTTGCGGTGCTAACACCGATGGCGTTCACTACACGGGCGTGAACTGGGGGCGAGATTGCCCTGAACCGGAAATTTTTGATCTTAGAAAAGTGGTCGAAGGCGACATTTGCGCACGCGCGGATAACGAATCAGACGAATCCAAGCTCTCAATTACCAGAGGCATTGAAGTTGGGCATATATTCCAGCTTGGCACCAAGTACAGTGAAGCAATGAACGCCACATGCTTGGACAACAACGGCAAAGCCGTTGTCATGCCCATGGGTTGTTACGGCGTCGGCGTTTCGCGTATTGTGGCCTCGGCAATTGAACAAAATCATGATGATCGCGGCATAATTTGGCCCGACAGCATGGCGCCTTTCCAATTGGTGATCACGCCTATCGGCTACAAAAAGTCAGAACGGGTTAAATCAGTATGTGACGAAATTTATAACACGCTGACAAAAGCTGGTATCGAAGTTCTATTAGATGATCGTAACGAACGCCCTGGCATCATGTTTGCTGACGCGGACTTAATTGGTATCCCACACCGCATTGTTATTGGCGAGAAAAGCCTAGCAAAAGAGCAAATCGAGTATAAAAACCGCCGCTCGGACACTTCTGAAGATGTGCCACAAAATGACATCATTGAGTTTCTTATGGAGCGCGTGGTAAAAAGCTGATCTTTATGAAGATAATGACTTTATACTTTTTACCGCTTTTACTGGCGTCCTCGCTAATGTGGCCCAGCGGATCAGCGCGTGCGGAGTCATTTCGGGCCGATTCGCTTCGAACCGAATCCATTCAGATCGAATCCATTCGGACCGAATCACCAGTAGACCCTGCATTGATTCAAGCTTTGCAACAAGCAACGCAAGATAGCTTTTCACGCAACACGGATTTGGACCGATTAGTCTGGCTTTCGAGCATGGCTGAAAAGTTGGAAAAACGTATCCCTAACGCTTTTTATCGTGTGCGGCTTCTCGAAGCAATATTGCATGAGTCCGAAGTTAACGGCCTCGACCCGCAACTCGTTTTAGCGGTAATCGACATTGAAAGTAATTTCAATCGTTATGCGCTCTCACATGCAGGTGCACAAGGCTTAATGCAGGTGATGCCGTTTTGGAAAAAAGTCTACGGCCAAGAGGACGACGACCTTTACAACCCTCTTACCAGCCTGCGCTACGGCTGCCGAATTCTACGGCACTATTTAGACAAACACCCTGATTTATATCGCGCACTTGCTGCTTACAATGGCTCTCTTGGTCGTAAAGTTTATCCGAAGAAGGTATTTCGTCGCCTGGCGAAGCAATGGGGCTTTAAAGAGGATCAGTACTCGCGCAGTTTTTCAGCGACAAAAGTAGCGGCGGCGGATACGTTTTTACCACCGATAAATTAAACGTAAGCGTTGCCGCATTCGGCCCCGCTTTATTCCGGTTGCTCTTTATCCTCAGCTGTAACGCCGTCCGTTTTAAACAGCTTACCAACCTTAATTTCAAGTAAATGTCGCTCTTGTAATACCGCGACTACCTCCGCGCCTATCAGCGCTACAACCCAAGACAGGTAGACCCAAATCAACAAGATTGGTAGCGTCGACAGCGCGCCGTAGACCACGTCGTAGTTAGCGAAATTTGAAATGTACGCCTTAAAGAGGCCCTTGGTAATTTCAAACAACAAGGACGCAACCAAAGCACCCACCAAACCGTGCACCAAACTCACCCGCACATTCGGCATGATTAAGTAAAGCAGCCAGAAGGCCATTGTTTCTAATAAAAATGGTAAGAGCAGCAAACCAAAAGAATGGATGTTCTCGCCCGCTCCACCCGACAAAGACAATAGATACGTAGATAAGGTTAAGCTGCCACCCATCAAAAATGGGCCTAGAGACACCAACGCCCAATACACGGTTAAGCGGGAGGTCATATTTCGACCTTTTTTAACACGCCAAATATCGTTAAAAGACTGCTCAATGGTGGCTAATAGCAATAGTGCGGTTAACAAAAAGAACACCAGACCAAATAAGGTTAGCTTTCCGGCCTGGCCTGCAAATTGTTCAAAATAAGTTCTAAGATCGTCGCTAGCCGTGGGTACTAGAAACTGATAGATAAAGTCTTCAAACGATGTACCTAATTGCTCGAAGCCCGAGAACAATGAAAACAACGACAACGCAATAGCGGCCATTGGCGCAAGCGCGAGCAACGAACTAAACGCCAGAGCGGCCGCATGACGGGGCAAGCGATCTGAACCAAAGCGGCGCAAAACCTCAATCGGCACTTCAAAAAGTTGTAATAGCGTTTTCTTTAACGAATAATCTGTCATCAAACTATCAGCTGTTATTCTTATCATGGAAATATCAATCTATCATAACCCAAGATGCTCGAAATCTCGGCAGACACTCGAATTACTTACAAGCCGTAACATTGAGCCAATTGTTATCGAATACCTAAAAACCCCACCCAATCATCAACAGCTCGACAGTATCTTGCGTGGCTTAGAAATGGAGCCCCGAGAGCTTATGCGGACTAAGGAAGCCGAATATAAAGAGCTTAGCTTGGACGATGAATCACTATCAAGAGACCAGTTAATAGAGGCGATGATCAACGCACCTAAGCTGATCGAGCGCCCAATCGTCATAGCTGGTGATCAAATTGCCATCGGCCGGCCGCCTGAAGCGGTTTTAACAATACTGCCTTAAGGCTGCATCGTGAAAGTACTGATTGTTTATCATAGCCGCCTCGGTTCTGTACAAAAAATGGCGCGACTCATCGCACGTGGAGTGGAATCAATTCCTGACTGCGAAGCACTCGTTAGAACTGTGCCAGAGGTTTCTACCAGCCCAAACGAGGTTACTCTTGCCGACAGTGGTGACCCATTTGTTGAACCCGAAGAATTAACGAACTGCGATGCGCTAATACTAGGCAGCCCTACTCGCTTTGGTAATATGTCTGCGGCGATGAAGTACTTCTTGGATGGCACCAGCGCTCTTTGGATGTCCGGTGGACTTGCAGGCAAACCGGCAGCTGTGTTCACGTCTAGCTCGTCCATGCATGGTGGGCAGGAATCCACTCTGCTATCGATGATGACACCTCTGCTGCATCACGGCATGCTGATCTGTGGTTTGCCTTACACCGAGCAAGCACTAAACAAGACAACTACTGGTGGCACCCCTTACGGCGCTAGCCATGTTGCAGGGAAATCAAACACCAACCCTATCTCAGACGATGAAAGAACTTTGTGCATCGCGCTCGGTAAACGACTAGCTTCGATCAGTATAAAACTCTTTACCTAGCTCTAGAATAACGCGTTATGGCACATGACAATACGCGTTTCGCTACTCAAGCCAAAGTATAGACCCTAGTTCACCAAACCTAAAACACAGGTCCTACCAACGCTCTTAATTGCAGAACTTCTCAGAACCTTACCCGACAAGCCAATCAACTAGTGTAAGAAATGCTACAACATCCGATCGTTTTATTAAAACTTTTGTGAAGCTCACACGTTAGTCCTTATAAGACTCAAAACGAATTGGAATACCTTGATGAAACACCTACTCTACGCGGCATGCATTAGCGCATCCATTACCGGCTTCAGCAACTCGAAAGCTCAATCTCTTCCGCCCGCATTTATTGAACTAATGTCGCATTTTGAACAATTCATTTCCTTTGGGGGTTCAAATGAACAGGAGTGCCGTAATGCTGGCATGTATCAGATCTACCTCAATAATAAGAGGGCAACGGGCTATTTCAGCGAAGCCACAGGGACGTGCACGATAATGGTATTTGGTGCTGGCGCAAATTTACCCGTCAATGGTTCATTTGATGTTGGTCCATAGAATCGTTAAAAAAATCAGGGGCCGGTCAGAATGCCAAGTCATATCCTATTTATAAGCATCATCGCGAGCGCTTGCACAGCGAGTTTAGTAATCAATCTTTACGATGGAAATAGGCCTGCTGTCAACATGACGAAACAGCTGCTAACTCACACTTTACCTAAAGATATTCAAAACCACGAAGCCAGTCAAAAAGGCGATCTTAGAACGAACGAACATTCAATTAGTAAAGCGAACGCTGTTCCAGAAAAAAAGGGCATGAGGATAGAAGCTGAATCACTAGATTCACCAAGCCCAGGTGCTATCAGTGCGGGTTTCATCAAACAAACAAGTCGTTTTTTCGATGCTGACAACGCCTTAACGGGGTTTGACGAAGAAACTTACGACTATTACTGGGCTCTTAAGAAAGAACCTGAACTCTATTCAAAATTAAACTCTCTACAAAATTTGAACTTGCTCGAAATCAACACCTTAGAGTGCAAAAGCTCTTCGTGCAAAATCTCTGGGAGCGCTTATTTGAGTACCCTTGCGGGTATCTCAACCCTATCAGAGTCACTAAACAAAGCACTTCTGAATACCGAATTTGATAGACTCAGCATTAAAACCACAATGGAATATCCAGGCAGGTTAGGGCTAGAAATGGTCTTAGCAAAGAAGATCAAAAACAATCTCGAAAGTAAAAATGGCGAAAGATAGCTTTCACTAAAAAATCATCGAAACCACACACCTAGATCAAAACCGAGAAATAGAATTAGACGCATAACAATTCGATGAAAACCGACACTATGCAACGACTATTCTTCTTTCTATTGACCGCCCTATTCGGGTTCTTAGCGTTGCTTACTCGCGCAGAGTTCGCTTTACCCGATTTTGTAATTCGCTATGGTGGAGACTACCTATGGGGCATTATGTTGTACTTTTTACTATGTGCACTGCTGCCATCATTTGTCGGTTTTAAAAATTTGGCTTTGGCGCTTTTAGTCTCTTATTCGGTTGAATCACTGCAACTATATCAAGCCGATTGGATAATGGCGGTTAGAGCCAACAAATGGGGAGGTTTGTTGCTCGGCCATGGTTTTCTTTGGAGCGATATACTGCTCTACACCTTGGGCAATATCAGTGGCTTTTTAATGGGGTTCGCCGCGCTATCAATTATAGGAAATATCAAAGCGGTAAAACCCTCGGCAGCCCGACATTCAAGTACTCTTAAAGAAACGCTGTGCGATTCAACGCCAATACCAAAACCGTTAAATGATTAATACATAAAACGAGCATCGGAACCCTAATCAAATTTGAACTAACACGAAATAGCAGAACTACTCCGGTCAAAGTAAGCAGCGCGTTTATCATAACGATAGCCGATGGGAAAACACTATGAAATTGTCCGGCTTCTTGTACTTTTAACAAATAGATCAGCGACACTGAAAGTGAAGCCACGGTAATAACAATCCAAGTAGTCAATACACTGTTATTTAACTTGGTGTCACGCTTAGGCCACAGAGAGCAATGCTCTTCATTGTCACTAAATGCGCGAATTAACAACACTCCAAACAAACCACCAATACCGTTAATCACGATATCACGCCAACCAAAATAGCGCTCTGGGTGCCAGCCTTGATGCAGCTCATCAAAAATTCCCAGCAAGACAACCGTTGACCAAATGGAAAGGTAGCTCAATATTGTTTTGGGGCGCCCTTGTGCCAACCAAATTAACAAGCCAAGAAAGGCGTACTCAGGAAGGTGAATATGTTTAATAGGGTTAGACTGTAGAACCAGCGCCAATAATGCCAGCAAAGCGCCCGGCACAATCACCGTAATAAAATGGTAGCCACGTCTTTGCCAACGGCAAAACAGAAAGTAACACACTATCAGTAACGCAATCACAACCACCGGCACCCAGCGGGCAACAGGCAGAGAGAGCCGATCAATCAAAGCGTTAAACACCCATATCGCGTAAGGCAAACACAATACATAAGTGGAAATCACGCACCAAAGTGCAGTGTTTTTCGTCCTTGATGAAATGACCATTGTTCTTAAACTATTCGGTAATTCTGAAATGAGTTTATATAAATTGAGTTACTTCAGCTGGTGAGCGTACCTGATGAGCGTTGATACCCAAATTCTGCGCGGCGAGCACATTGGCTTCGTTATCATCAAAAAACATCACTTCACTTGGCTGAACATCTAAACTATTTAGCACGTAAAGAAACGCGTCAGAGTCGGGCTTTGAATAGCCAATTAGGTGCGAGAAAAAAATATCATCAATCATATTCTTCAAACCAAAATTGTTTAGAAGAACCGTTTCATGAATCACATTGGAGTTAGATAACACGGCAATACTATACTTAGACGCTAACCTTTCAACGAGCTCTTGAGTGTGTGGCAGCAGCCCCTTTGGCCAATTCTTAAAGGCCGCATATATGTCTTCATCTGTTGCCGATAACGACAACGAATGCTTTAGCTCAGCGAGAAATTCTTCTACCGAAATAAGCCCTGTTTCAAATTTGATAGCGGCCTCAGATGTAAACCATTGAGCAAGTTTAAACTCCTTTGCTTCAGCAAACCAAGAAGAAGGAAACAACTCATCACCCAGCTCTACCAAGACACCGCCTAGGTCAAATAAAACAAGTTTAATGCAGCTGTTATTGATTGGTATCGACATTAGGTTAAAAGAAACATGGCCAGCAATGATTGAAGACTAACACGCTCGCTTACCCTAGGCATAAACAATACACCCAAGGCAGTCGACCATGTGGGGCCAAGCATAAGATCCAGAATATATTGTGTTGACCAATAAGCTCTAGCACTATATATTGCGTTTTGCACTGGTTCACAGCTGTTTACCAGCCGTGCTAAAAGGGAATCTGGTGAGAATCCAGAACTGACGCGCAGCGGTAAAGGGGAACGAATGTGGCACGTGTTTGCGGAGTTAAGTTTATACGTAAACGCAATACACAGGCACCGTTGCAAATACAGCAATGGGAAGCCGCCACCGTAGGCGCTTAAATTAGAGTTCTTTTTCAAAGCACTTTAACTAGCTCGCCCCTGAGTCCGAATACCTACCAGAGCAAACGTGCTTTTGCACGTTAATTGCAGCCTTCGCGATATAGGTTGAGCAATGATAGGTATTCGCTTAAATTGGCCGCCCACTCACGCTATGTAAGTGTGATCGGCCGAGCCTTTGACGGCTCACCCCGCGTTATCTGTCCTCTGTTCTCGTGTTGCGAAGGAAACCACTCACCAACGCGGACGAACAACTTATGCATTCTCATACCCCTTCTATTGCAGAACAAATCATTGAGCCTGACTCGATTCACTCTGGCTACTTTAAATCAACATTTCCCGAGCCAATTCCGTTAGCTGTAATTAAACGCGATGGCAACTTGGCGGATTACTCGCCTGAAAAAATAGCCATAGCCATCCGTAAAGCGATACTGGCGACAGATAACAGCCAAAGCGAAGATCAAGCCAACACTATTGCTACAAAGATATCTTCGGATATCGCAAAGCGGTTTATTACCACCCTACCGAATGACAGCAAAATTAATATCGAGGATATTCAAGACCAAGTCGAACTTGCTTTAATGCGCTTGGGTTTACAAAAGGTCGCACGTGCTTATGTACTGTATCGAGAACAACGCGCGCAAGAGCGCCAACAGGCGACGCCCATAAAGAATGCGCATACTCAATATGACCCTACACAAGCGCTATTACAACGTGCCTGCAAGGGTCTATTCGATGTCAACGCAGAGTACGTTTTCTCAATAGCTAAAAAGAACTTCTACCAAGGCATCACACCAAAGGAAATCAACACCACACTAATCATGAGTTTGCGGCCCCTCATTGAAGAGGAGCCCAATTACAGTTATGTCGCGGCCCGCATTTTACTAGAAAGCTTACGTCATGAAGTGGCAGACGCCATCGGCATGGTTAATACGAAGACAGATGCGAACGACACGGACAAATTTTACTACGCTGCATTTACCGAAAGCATTCAGCACGGCATCAACCTTGAGTTATTAAGCCCCGAATTAGATCTGTTTGACTTACCTCAATTAGCCAAAGCACTCAAACCTGAACGCGACTTACAGTTTCAATACCTTGGACTGCAAACGCTGTATGACCGGTACTTTCTGCACTGGAAAAAACAACGCATAGAACTACCCCAAACGTTTTTCATGCGAGTTGCCATGGGCCTATCACTGAATGAAGATCAACCCAATGAGCGCGCTATTGAGTTTTATAACTTGCTTTCGAGCTTTGACTATATGGCGTCTACGCCCACCCTATTTAATGCTGGCACATTACGCCCCCAGCTTTCGTCATGTTATCTAACAACGATTCCCGATGACTTGGGTGGCATTTACGGCTCCATTAAAGACAACGCACTATTAAGTAAATGGGCTGGCGGTCTGGGAAACGATTGGACACCAGTACGCGCATTAGGCTCGCAGATTAAGGGCACTAATGGCGAATCACAAGGGGTGGTTCCGTTTCTGAAAGTCGTGAACGACACGGCCGTTGCGGTAAACCAAGGCGGCAAACGTAAGGGCGCCGTGTGCGCCTATTTAGAAACCTGGCATTTAGACGTTGAAGACTTTCTAGATCTGCGTAAAAACACCGGTGACGAACGCCGCCGAACGCATGATATGAACACCGCAAACTGGGTGCCCGATCTGTTTCTACAACGGGTCTTTGAAGATGCACAATGGACGCTATTCTCACCAGATGATGTACCAGACTTGCATGATTTGAGCGGCCAAGCCTTCGCAGCACGCTATCAAGATTATGAGGTTCGGGCCGCCAATGGTGAGTTACCACTACACAAGCAGGTTTCCGCAACCCAACTGTGGCGGAAAATGCTCACGATGTTATTTGAAACCGGCCATCCTTGGATTACCTTCAAAGACCCGTGCAACATACGGTCACCGCAACAACATACAGGCGTCGTGCATTCATCCAACTTGTGCACCGAAATCACGTTAAATACTAATAGTGACGAGATCGCGGTGTGTAATCTGGGGTCAGTCAATTTAGCCCAGCACATTCGAGATGGTGAACTCGATACTGTGCATTTGCGAAAAACAATACGATGTGCCGTTCGCATGCTCGACAACGTCATCGATATCAATTATTACGCCTGCCCACAGGCGCAACATTCCAATGCCCAACATCGCCCTGTTGGGTTGGGCTTGATGGGATTTCAAGATGCGCTGTATCAATTAGGGTTGTCTTATGCCAGTGAGGAAGCCGTGTACTTCGCCGACGAAAGCATGGAGCAGATTTCCTACTTTGCAATTCAAGCATCATCTGAGCTGGCTAAAGAACGTGGCCAGTATCACAGCTATCAGGGTTCCTTATGGTCACAAGGTGTGCTGCCAATCGACTCGTTAAAAACCCTCGAAGAACAGCGAGGCCAGCAATACTGCACACTAAACTACGAACAACGCCTAGACTGGGCCAGTTTACGTCAGCAAGTTCAACGTGATGGCATGCGCAACTCCAACGTGATGGCCATTGCGCCAACCGCCACCATTTCAAATATCGTTGGAGTATCTCAATCAATTGAACCGACGTATCAAAACTTATACGTAAAATCCAATCTGTCTGGCGAGTTCACGGTTGTAAACCCATATCTTGTTAAAGCGCTAAAGCAACAAAGCCTTTGGAGCCCTGCCGTGGCTAACGATCTAAAGCGTTTTGATGGAAGCGTTCAAAAAATCTCGAATATCCCGAACAATATCAAACAGCAATTTACGCAAGCCTTCGAGATCGACTCACACTGGCTTATTGAATCGGCGGCTCGCCGGCAAAAATGGATTGACCAAGCACAAAGTTTAAATCTATACATGGCCGAGCCGTCAGGCAAACAACTCGATAGCCTTTACAAAACGGCGTGGTCACGAGGCCTAAAGACCACTTATTACCTTCGCTCATTAGGCGCCACCCATATGGAAAAAAGTGTTGACGGGAAAAACGAAACCGGTAGGCAGGAAACGAGCAAACACATCGAAACTGACTTCGAACTCCCAGAGACAATCGAAGCGCCTAAGGTGTGCTCAATTCTCGAGCCTGACTGTGAAGCCTGCCAATAGCCATCGCCCAATATAAAGGAAACGAAATATGAAAATTTTAGATTGGAGCAACCCGCTCAATAACGCCGTTGCCCCTAGAGAGTTAACTACGACCAGCACAAAAAAACAGGCAGTGCAGGAGAAAAACGACAGTGCCTCTACAGATCAGCCCAATGAGGAATTTACCGCATTGCCGCCGGTCAACGTAGACGATAAAAGAGTCGTTAACGGCCTAACCGATGTAAACCAGCTTGCGCCATTTAAATACCCTTGGGCATGGGATTATTTTTTAAACGCCAATAAAAATCATTGGACGCCACTTGATGTCAACATGACGCAAGATGTTCACGACTACCACCATAAACTTAACGACTCCGAACGCCATGTGTTTGAGAATGTATTGGCGTATCTCACTACCTCAGACATTCTTGCGATGCGTAATATTGGCCTTGCCGTGATGGAAAAAATGACGGCGCCTGAGTTACAGATCTATCAGGCACGACAAGTCTTCGAAGAAGCCATGCACACATGGACATATCAACACTGCATAGAAACCATTGGCCTAGAGCAAAGCGAAATCTACAACCGCTACCGAGTCGTACCCGAAATCCATGGCAAAATTAAACTCGCGAATAAACGCCTAGAAGCCGCCTTATCGCCCAGTATTGATCTGCGCAATCGTGACGACTTACAGGAGTTCGTGATGTCCTATTTGTTCTTCGCAGCGGTATTCGAAGGTTGCTGGTTTTATAACGGTTTCAGCCCTATTTTCGCTCTACAACGCCGTGGTCTAATGAAAGGTACCGCCGAGCAATTTCAATACATTATGCGCGATGAAATCATGCACTACGGTTTTGGAATTAAGGTGGTAAAACAAATCATCGAAGAAGAGAACATCACGCTGGACCCAAAAGCAATTGAGCAGATGTGGCAAGAAAGTGAAAGCGCCGAAAGCGCCTACGCGAATTACATTTTACCGCAACCCGTACTCGGATATAACGCGCAAGACCACATCGAACAATTCCGTTTTATCGCCAACCGCCGAGCCAAACAACTCAAGCTCACTGAACCATTTCTTGGAGCCAAAAATGCCTTACCCTGGCTAAACGAACAAGCGAGTTTACGCAAAGAAAAAAACTTTTTCGAAACACGTATTACCGAGTATCAAACCGGCGCAAATCTAGATTGGTA
>CALKRK010000153.1 GCA_937989675.1 uncultured Arenicella sp.
AAAAAAGCCCGTGGCGTTTCCGCTCACGGGCTTTTTTTCTAACCTGGAAAGAGAGTCTTAGCTCAACTTCTCCTTAATACGTGCGGCGCGACCAGTGCGTTCACGCAAGTAGTACAATTTAGCACGACGAACAGCACCGCGACGTTTTACGGTTACTGAATCAATCATTGGGCTGTGTGTTTGGAAAACACGTTCTACGCCTTCACCGTACGAAATTTTACGTACGGTGAACGCTGAATGAAGGCCACGGTTACGCTTTGCAATTACAACACCTTCATAAGCCTGTAAACGCTCGCGGTTGCCTTCTTTAATTTTCACTTGAACAACAACGGTGTCGCCTGGGCCAAACTCAGGGATGTCTTTGTTCAACTGTTCGTTGTTGATTTCATCAATAAGGTTCGTCATTTTAATCTCCGCCGATACTGTTTGACGCGTTATTGCTCAAAGGAAGTATCGTCTAAATTATTACTGCTTTTATATTCATCTAACAAACGGTGTTGCTCGTCTGTTAGCTCTAATTCTTTTAGCAACTCTGGCCTTCTTAACCAGGTTCGGCCTAAGGCCTGTTGCTGTCGCCATTGCTCAATGGCTTGATGGTCACCACTAAGTAACACATCTGGTACTTCTTTTTCATCACCAAACTGGTCAACAAATGACCTTGGCTTGGTGTAGTGCGGGCAATCTAATAAGCCCTGCACAAACGAATCTTGTTCTGCAGATTCGCTATTACCTAAACTGTCTGGCAGCAACCGGGCAATAGCATCGATCATTACCATGGCGGGTAATTCACCGCCAGATAATACATAGTCGCCAATCGACCATTCTTCATCAACGTGCGACTCTAACACGCGCTCATCAATGCCTTCATAGCGCCCGGCTAGCAAAACCACCGAATCACGTTTGGCAAACTCTATCGCCGCCGAGTGATCAAAGCGTTTGCCCTGAGGGCTAAGGTAGACAACCTTAGCATCAGAGGAAGCCGCCGTTTTAGCGGCTTCGATCACCTTGCTCATTGGCTCAGGCATCATCACCATGCCTGGGCCGCCCCCAAAGGGCCTTCCATCAACCTTGCTGTGTTTATCATCCGCATGGTCTCTGGGGTTATGAATTGTCAGCGATAGCACATTTTGCTTAATCGCCCGACCAATCACACCATGCTCAGTTATTGCACTGAACATTTCTGGAAAAATTGATATTACATGACAATCCATCTTTCCAGTTTCTCTCTAGCTAATTAACAGCCTTGGGTGCCAAACCCTAAGCTTAAGAAAGCACTGAGCCGGCTAAGCACTCAGCAACTACTAAGCTAATCAAGAAGGTAACTGGCATCCCAGTCTACCTTCATTAAGCCTTGTTCCACATTCACCTCGAGCACTACCTCGTCGGTATAAGGAATCAGTACGTCTGGCTGATCTTTCTCTTTGTTTTTACAAACCAGCACATCATTTGCGCCAGTTTCTAAAATTGAATTGATGGTTCCAATTTCCGTGCTCTCATTCGAGACGGTTAAACCAATCAATTCTTGCCAATAAAACTCACCCTCAGGCAGAGTTGGCAAATCGCTTTGTTTGACCAGAATTTTCTGACCACTCATCGCCATGGCCTGATCTCGATCTGCAACGCCTTCTAGCTTCGCTACGATACCTTGACCTTGCTCACGGCAATTTAATACTGTTGTCGAGCTTGGCTCAGACTTGGAACGTGGCTCTTGCAAATACCAAGTTTTATACTCGCTGATGTCGACTCGGTTACGTGTGTAAGAATGGAGTTTAACCCAGCCTTTAACGCCCCAAACGCCGACAATTTTTCCAAGCTCTACGTACATCAACTAACTCTTTGCAGGCGCGCTGCTTGCGCAAAGCGCGGCTTGCAGATTAAAGCATACAGAGACGAACTACTCGGCCGCTTCTTCGCCTTCTTCAGCAGTTGCCTCTTCGGCTGGCGCTTCTTCCGCCTCGGCCGCTTCTTTAGCCGCAGCAGCTTCGGCTTCCGCCGCTTTCTTTGCTTCAGCTTCAGCAGCTTCCTGAGCCTTTACCGCGTCAGCTTCCGCTTTTTCAGCAGCGGCTTTCTTAGCTTCAGTAGCAGCAACCAATTTTGCTTTCTCAGCTTCGATTGCTTCCGGGCCTTTAGAAAATTGCTTAAGCAAGCTCGCAACGCGGTCAGAAGGTTGTGCACCTTTGCTGATCCAGTATTCAACACGCTCTGTGTCAATACGCAAACGCTCTTCGCCACCAACGGCACGTGGATTGAAAAAACCAACACGCTCGATAAAACGACCACGAGGTGAACGACGTGAATCTGCGACCATGATGCCGTAGAAAGGACGTTTTTTGGCGCCGCCACGTGCTAAACGAATTGTTACCATAATAAGTACTCTAATTTTTTATATTAAAAATGCTCGCTGAACTCAGCCTCTTTAAGCAACTTTTTATTCACAATCACCTATAAATGTTAGGGTAATCATGCTGTTGGAATTAGCGAGACAGCCAGCAAATGTTAAACTTTTTCGAACGCGCAAGAGCAAAACCGAGGTAATCCCTCACGAGGCGCGCGATTTTAGCCCTTAACTCACTCAAAGAAAAGGTTTTTACAGCAAATTCGGCAAAAATTTGGCTGATTCACAATTTTCAACAAGTTGAGCGCGACCATAATCGATTAAGGCGCTGAATACTAACCAAAAACCACACTATTTAACATGCATTTCCTTGTGTTCTTGCAACCATAAACATAGAATTCGCGCGCCTTTAGCGCTGCCTGCAGTGTAAACCACCCTTTCAACTACTTGGATCATCATGTTTGAGAACTCCGCGGCTCGACGAGCCAGCATTAAGAACGACGTTTTGTCTGGTTTGACCGTGGCATTGGCACTTGTACCAGAAGCTGTGGCCTTCGCTTTAATCGCCGGAGTAGAACCTCTAGTGGGCCTTTACGCGGCCTTTATGGTTGGGCTAATCACAGCGGTTTTCGGCGGCCGACCCGGAATGATCTCTGGCGCAACTGGTGCGATGGCGGTGGTAATGGTGGCGTTGGTCGCTGACCACGGCGTGCAATATCTATTCGCGGCGGTTGTACTGACAGGCCTTTTACAGCTATTGGCGGGTGCATTGCGTATCGCCCGCTTTATTCGTTTGGTGCCTCACCCGGTGATGCTCGGTTTTGTTAATGGTTTAGCCATCGTCATCTTTCTAGCGCAACTAGGGCAGTTTGGTGAGCCTGGTCAAGTTGGCTGGGCCGCCGGCACGTTTTTAGAAGGCGGCATTCTAGATGTAGCTTGGCTGGCCCCAGACAAGTTAACAATTATGCTTGGCTTGGTTTTCGCCACCATGGCGATTATCAAATTTTTACCTAAGTTGACTCGCGCGATCCCCTCTTCATTGGCTGCTATTGTTGTGGTGTCACTCGCGGTTATTGGGCTGAATATAGACACCAAAGTTGTTGGCGACGTTGCTTCTATTGCTGGTGGTTTTCCAACCTTTAGCATTCCAAGCGTGCCCTTCAACTTAGAAACACTGGGCATCATTTTCCCTTACGCCGTAATTTTGGCGGCCATTGGCTTGATCGAATCGCTGCTCACTCTACGCCTTATTGACGAGATAACCGAAACGCGCGGCAACGGTAATCGCGAATGTTTCGGCCAAGGTCTGGCCAATACGGCAACCGGATTGTTTGGTGGCATGGGCGGATGCGCCATGATTGGCCAGAGCATGATTAACGTAAATTCAGGTGGGCGCGGCCGCTTGTCCGGCATTGTGGCGGCCCTTTCCTTGCTGGCGTTTATCCTATTCGCATCTTCATTGATTGAACAAATTCCCATTGCGGCGTTGGTTGGCGTGATGTTCATTGTGGTGATAGGTACTTTTGAGTGGAGTAGCTTTCGAATCATTCGCCGAGTGCCTAAGCAAGATGCGTTCGTATTGATTATCGTCTCTGCTGTCACTGTTTTTACAGATTTGGCAATTGCCGTAATCGTTGGCGTGATCATTTCTGCACTCGTGTTTGCCTGGAACCATGCTAAAGAAGTGCGTGTGGAAAAACGCGAAAATCGTTACGGTTCGCACTACTACACCGTACACGGCCCCTTGTTCTTTGGCTCAACAGCGTCATTTTCTGAACAGTTCACACCAAAAGACGACAATAACGACGTGATTATTGATTTTGCCGACTCGCGGGTTGTTGATCACTCAGGCATTGAGGCAATCGATGCTTTGGCTATGCGATATAAGAAGAACAACCGCACATTGCATTTGTTGCACTTGAGCCCCGAGTGCAAAAAATTGCTCAAGAAGGCAGGTGACATGGTTGAACTTAATGTTGTCGAAGACCCTAACTACTTTGTTGCGATTGAAAGCGCCGATTGGGGCGACGAACCGATGACCTA
>CALKRK010000154.1 GCA_937989675.1 uncultured Arenicella sp.
GTGCTACTAAGTTACGTTCCTCGCAACAGATCGATTTTTGTGAGCAGTTTGCCGGCAAGGCCATGCTGCTTGTGAATACCGCCAGCCAGTGTGGTTTCACTCCGCAATTTAAAGGCTTAGAAAAATTACACAAAGAATACGGCAACCGCTTGGCTATTATTGGTTTTCCGTCAGACGACTTTAAACAAGAGTACGCCGACAGCCAAAAAGTAGCGGACGTTTGCTACGTGAACTATGGTGTGACGTTTACGATGCTGGAGCCAAGCAAGGTGAAAGGCGAGGGTGCAAACACGCTTTTCAAAGCCTTAAATGAACGAACAGGGCAGGAACCGAATTGGAATTTTAATAAATATCTCGTTTCAGCAAACGGTCAATCCGTAATGCATTTTGCATCGAGTGTTAAACCGGATAGTCAATCGCTTAGAAACGAGATTCAGCAGCTACTCGATGCACAATAGTTGATTAGTGCGTTTCAACTTTCATCCAACAGTAGTAAATCTAATATCGATGGCACGGTGCTGATGCTGGTGCTAAGCCGATAGAATCTGGTTTCTGGTGAGTGTGTTCTTATGAAATTGGTAAAAGAGCTGACTCGCGTATAGCCTGTAAGGATTTCGTTAAATAAGCAGTCAGTTGAGTCTAAAAATGAGGCGACGCCGACAACAACGGCATTTCTTCGGCCAGAAAGTAGCAATGGGCCACCGCTGTCTCCAAAGCACGCATTCTGCGCACTTGGCGTTTGTAGCAGGCAGATCAGGTCTGGCCCGAACGGTTCGAAGTTAAAGTAGAACTCGTTGCAAACCTGATTGTCCACAATAACCGTGCCAAACTTCTGTAACACGCTGGGTAGTGTTTGTGGCGTTTGGCTGATGAGCCCATTACCGATAACGCTTACGGGTTTATCCACCAGAGTTTGCGGCCCAGCAAATACGGCGGCTACCTTTTTATTAGACCTTCTTTGCAGTGTTAAAACGGCGATATCACCTGTGCCGTTATTTGGGTCATAGTTTGGGTATCTATCGATTTTTGTAACTGCAATACGCGCTGAAGAGTCGTCCAGGTCTTGTTCGTTGTGGTAACCGGGGATCACCGAAAGTTCAACACGGTTGCCTTCAAACTCGGTGCAATGTGCGGCGGTTAGAACCTTATTAGGTGCGATCAGTGTGCCGCCGCAGCGGCCTTCACGATTGATGGCTGGGATACCAATAAACACTAAGGTGTATTCAGGGAATTCTTCTGGCAGGCTTGGTTCCCCGTTTATGATAAACGGTTCGATCGGGTAGGAAATATTTGCCCAAATAGCATTGTTCGCAAACACCAGAGTGGCCGTAGCGAATAGTGTTAAAACTGATCGAAATTTCATTGCTTGTGATCCTTGAAGCCAGTGAGGACGCGTAAACTATAGTACGCCATTAGTGAGTTTGTCTAATGAAAATCTCGCGACCGAGCTTTCAGGTTAGGCAGGGCATGATCTTGCCGCTCAATATAGCCGGCTATAACATTGGCCACGCCGTGTTGATGTTCTAGCGAACCCTTAATATACAAAATCTGCCCAGTTAGAATCTCCTGGCGAAAGCGCTCTTGAATATTTTTCCACAACACCACATTAATGTTGCCTGTTTCGTCTTCCAAGGTCATAAATATAACCCCGCTTGCGGTGCCTGGGCGCTGGCGACCGGTGACCACACCTGATATTTCGATCAAGCTATTATTGCGACGAGTGAGTAATTGGTTCGCTGTAGTGCAACGCTGGAATGGAAATTGGTTTCGCAGTAACTGCATCGGATGATACTCCAGCGAAACGCCTCGCGAGCTTTGGTAATCAGCGAGTAAGCTTTCCACTGCTTGTAATGGCTTGATGAAGCTGGCTTTATGCTCGTCTTGTGTTTTAGCGCTATTTATACCGAACCCCTCTGACATTTTTAGCGATTGCCAATACGCATGACGACGGTTGCTATCAAACTCGCGAAAAGCATTGGCTTTGACTAGCTTCATAAACTCCTTTTGGTTAAACAGTTTGCGATCTTTCAAATCGTCAATACCGGTTAACGCTGAGTGTTGTCTAGAGGCCATGAGCTTTAAACTGGCTTCCTCTGTAACCCCTTTAACTAGACGCAAGCCAAGCCGTAACGCTGGAGGTTGAAACGACATATCCAGCGAGTGCGCCCAATTGCTATTAACAACACACACTGGCAGCACCACAAGTTGATGACGGCGTGCGTCTTGAATTAGTTGCGATGGTGAATAAAAACCCATCGGTTGGCTATTGAGCAGGCCAGCGTAAAAAGCAGTCGGGTGATACAGCTTTAACCAAGAAGAAATATAGACTAATAATGCGAAGCTGGCCGAGTGCGATTCTGGAAACCCGTAGCTACCAAAACCTTGAATTTGTTTGAAAAGGCGTTCGGCAAACTCTTTGGAATGGCCGCGTTTCAGCATGCCATTAATCAGTTTATCTTTGAATTGATCGAGATTACCGTGTTTGCCCCAGCTTGCCATTGAACGCCGTAATTCATCAGCTTCACCACCACTAAAACCAGCAGCGACCATGGTTAATTTAATTACCTGCTCTTGGAATATCGGTATGCCCAGCGTGCGTTCTAATACGGCTTTGATTTCATCATTTGGGTAGGTGACGGCCTCTTCTCCGTCGCGACGTTTAAGGTAGGGGTGCACCATATCGCCTTGGATCGGGCCAGGTCGCACAATGGCGACTTGAATAACAAGGTCATAATAACTGCGCGGTTTTAACCTTGGCAACATCGACATCTGTGCTCGTGACTCTACTTGAAACACACCAATGCTGTCGCCCGCGCAAAGCATGTCGTAAACCGCCGAGTCTTCACGAGGAATGTCTTGCACATTAATTGGTTTAGGGGAATAGCTATTGATCATTTCTAAGGCACGCCGAATCGCGCTGAGCATGCCCAGGCCAAGCACATCAACTTTAAGCAAGCCTAATATTTCGATGTCGTACTTGTCCCATTGAATAATCGTGCGGTCAGGCATTGCTGCATTTTCAATCGGCACCAAGGTGCTGGTTGGGCTTTCGGTGATCAGAAAGCCTCCAACGTGTTGAGATAAGTGGCGCGGTGTGCCGATGATCTCCTTAACCAAATGAAAAAAATGCACACTCAAGCCACTTTCAAAATCTAATTTACGATCTTGCAAATGCTGCGATAAGGTATCCATCTTGTCCCACCACGCCATTGACCGATTCAATTCTTCAATAAAATTCAATGGCAAGCCGAGCGCTTTGCCAACATCTCGAATGGCGCTCTTGCGTCGATAAGTAATTACTGTGGCGGTAATAGCGGTGCGCTTGCGTGAGTACTTATTGTAAATGTATTGAATGACTTCTTCGCGGCGAGTGTTCTCAAAATCAACGTCTATATCTGGCGGCTCATTACGCTCTTTGGAGATAAAACGTTCGAATAAAAGTTGATTAGCCGCTGGGTCAACTTCAGTAATATGCAAGCAATAACACACCGCTGAATTAGCCGCAGACCCTCGACCCTGACATAAAATGTGTTGCGAACGAGCAAACGCAACAATGTCATGTACAGTCAAAAAATAAAACTCATACTGCAGTTCTTGAATAATATTCAGTTCGTATTCAATTTGCTTTCGCGCATTATTAGGCACACCGTTAGGCCAACGTTTAGAGGCGCCTTCTTCTGTTAAGCGACGCAAATACTCAGAAGGGGTTAAGCCGGTTGGTACTAACTCTTTGGGGTACTCATAACGAAGTTCTTTCATTGAGAACTGGCACAGCTCGGCGATACGTAAAGACTCTTCTAGTAACGCACTTGGGTATTGATGTTGTAAAACCGCCAGCGGTTTTAGGTAGCGCTCGGCATTTAGCTGCCGAGATTTTCCCAGCTTTTGAACCGTGGTGTTTAGGCGGATGGCCGTTAAGGTGTCCTGCAAAGGCTTACGGTTTTTGTGATGCATGTGAACGTCATTACAAGCCACCATATTTATGTTTAAACTCTGGCTTAGGCGTTCGCAATAAAGGTAATGATGTTGGTCTGAACTCTGCCAAAATAACTCAACACCTAGCCATAAGCGGTTCTTGAAATAACGCGCGAGCTGCTGGCCATGCAGTTGATCATAAGTTTTGGAAGAGGGCAGCCAAATAGCCAAACAATGACGCAAGCCAAAACGTAGATCACTTAAGTTTAGAGCATACTCGCCTTTGGCACTGCGCCGCCGCCCCTTCGTGATGAGTGCGGATATCTCGCTGTAAGCCGTTCGGTTTGGAGCGAGTAATACCAATTTAAGCTGATCATTCTCAACAGAAATAGAAAACTCGCTGCCTATAATCAGTTTTAGCCCACACTCTTCACTGACTTGATAAGCCTTGACGATGCCCGCGTACGAACATTCATCCGTGATCGCTAGGGCCGCATAACCTAAGGAGGATGCTTGGTAAACTAACTCTTCCGGGCTTGATGCACCGGTTAGAAAAGAGTAGTGCGATTTTGTATGGAGCTCGGCAAACACTGAAATTTAAGCATAGATAGCGCGTGGCTCGTTAATCAAATCTAAAGGGCTGCTGGTGCCAGCGTAGTGTTCACCAACAATATGAGTATAAATTTGGGTGGTCTTAACGTCTGAATGGCCTAGCAACTCTTGGACAGTACGAATGTCTGTGCCATTTTTTAGAAGGTGAGTAGCAAACGAATGCCTAAAAGTGTGGCAAGTGACACGTTTTCGAATATTGGTTTTTGCTAGAGCGCGCTTTAATGCTTTGCGTATGACGGTTTGATGCAGGTGGTGTCTGCACCATCTACCGTTCACAGGATGCTTAGAGAGAGTGGTAGACGGAAATATAAACATCCAACCAGGGCTGCGAAACGCAGTACGATATTTTCTGCCCAGAGCGTGGGGCATGGATGGGCCAATGCCTTCTTGATTGTCCGTTTCTTGGAGTTCAAGAACATGAGCAACCTGCTTTTTTAAACGAGCATGAATACTTCCACTTAATAACGTAACGCGATCCTTATTTCCTTTGCTGTTTCGAATCAGAATACTATTCGATTCGAAATCGATGTCTTGCACTCTCATGCGCAAGCATTCTGATACACGCAAACCACTGCCATACATAAGTTCAACGGCCAACTGATGAATACCTTCAAGATTAACTAAAATATCTTTAGTTTCTTGGGGCGATAGCACTGTCGGTAAGTAACGTGGCTTAGCCGATTTAATAAAATCGAAACGGCCTAATGGCTGATCTAAGTATTTATTGTACAAAAATGCAATTGAATTTAAAGCGATACGCTGAGTATTCACGGCAACTTGGCGATCGTTTGCTAAATATTCAAGGTATTTTATGACATCTTGTTTATTCATCTCCTTCGGATGCTTAAGTTTGTGGAAGCGGATAAATTCTAATATCCAACGCACATAGGTTTTCTCTGTTCGAATACTGTAACCGCGTAAACGCATATTGCGACGTAGGTCTCTTATAAATGGGCTTTGTCCTTTCATTTAGCTCAATCCTTAAACTGTAATTAAATACAGTATATCAATCTAATGCTCAACCCTCAAGCCGTACATGTTGACCTAAGCGCTCGCTTTCATAGCAACGGCAGAATAATTGGTTTAATAAAACAGGGGTTTAGGCTATATTGAAAAAAGATACCGAGCCACAAAAAACAGAAAAGCGACCCGGCTCGCTTTACATTGAGTAAAAAGGAGTTGAATTATCAACACAGATGGAAAAACAATATCTTACAAAGAATATACAAAACGCTGGTTAGCAAGATATCGAGCTGGCGCTATATTAAGCTGTTAGATTTACATGCCAACTATGAGTTTTAAACATATTTTAGCTGTCGCGGTTTTCTCAATAGCATATCCATTAGGTTTTAATTTGGTTTTTGATTGGTTTCTAGGAATTGAATCAATC
>CALKRK010000155.1 GCA_937989675.1 uncultured Arenicella sp.
GAGTCATTATTCAGGCAAGTATTCTCTCTTAGCCAACAATTATTCAGTGATAAACACTACATACCGGGCATTCATTTAACCAACATTATTATTGTTTTGAATAAACAAAATCAATACCAGCAAGCTTGTGCTTTAACTGATCAGGCAGAGCAGTTATTGTCAAATTCACTTGCGCCTGATCATTGGCGTTATTCGGTTTTAAACAGTGCAAAAGGTCAGTGCCTATATTCAAGCCCCGCTCAATCCAGACAGCTAATGGCTAGCGCTTATGAAGATTTAAAGTTGAAGCAAGGTGATAACTCGGAGTACACAAAAGAAGCACTGGAGCGATTGCTTCAACGCTTTCCAGAATACGCTAATTAGAACAAGGTAAGTGATGAGATTTTTGATTGCTTGTTTGGCTGTGTTTTATTGCCTTTCAACGAATGCGAAAGAGGTAAGGTGCGGTTGGTTAGAAAACCCTTCACCGTCAAATATGTGGTTAATTGATCGAGATGGAATTTGGAATATTTCAGTGCAAGGAGCAGTTAATAATCTGGACGATAAGTCTATTGAACTTGCTTATCAGGCAATCGCAGACGATAAAGACTTTGTTCGAACCAACAATAATTATGAGTTTAGCTGCGCTTGTTTAACGGTCGACCTGGATATCGATAGAATGCTTGTTAAAACAGTATATAAAGCAGATCAACTTAACCTAAAGCAATGTTTGGAAGACGTCGCTATCACGGAACATATTCCACTTCGCCTTAACCATAAATAGTTTTGATGTGTAAGGTATTACAATTACAAGCACCGTTGGATATTTTTGTCAGGAAACCTTGGTAATCTTGCCTTCCTAATAGCCACGAGCCAGAGGCCATCTACACAATATTATTATCTTGTTATGGGCAAAGTTTATGGATGGTTGTATCACTGAGGGCCAACTATATTGTCATTTCACACTAGTTGTGGAATAAGCGTTAGATTTCACCCGAATGCGCCATAAGCTTTAGATATAACGGATCTGAAAGAGCTAATAATGCGCTTATTGAATCTCTTCTATTGTTGTTGGCGCGTACGATCAAATTTGAAGCGCCACGTCAGCAAACGTGGCGCTAATCATTATATTTTTACAACGAAGGTCTGGGGTTGATACGCCATATTGGTTGTGCAAGAGTTAAGTTGGAGTTCCACCTAAAATACCGGTGCAAGTTTTACGCGATATAATGACTCGCCTAGTATCAAAATGACTCGGTCATAAACACTTGGTCGATGAAAATATCAACGCCTGACCCGGGGCCTTGAAAATATAATCTCAATGCACTTGCTGGGCAATTGGGCACGGTTATCGATCCAGAGAGTGTCGCCCAGCCGGTATTGACCGCCGACACACTGCCAATTGTTGGAAATTGATCTCCACCTGGGCAAACTACTTGGAGGGTGGCTTGAACCGTTTCGGCCGAGGTGCTCACTCTAACTCGAGCGCTTAAAGAGTATGTTGAACCGGGTTGGAGTACACCAACTAGGTCGATTGCTGGGCCTTCAAAGTTTTGGGTTCTCCCTGTCGTCTGCAAGCTTTGGCTGCCAGAAAAAGCCTGCGAGGTTGTTGTGGAGATTGTTGGTGAACCGAACCTAAACCAGCCAGAAGTGCCTGATTCAAAATCGGAATTACTGATCAGATTAGACAAAGCGGGGGCAACAACAACGGATACTTCGTCTAAATAGATATCCACTCCAGAACTCGGCCCTTCAAAGTAAAGACGATGAGCCGTTGCTCCGCAATTTGGAATCGTAATGGTACCGCTTAGTTCTTGCCAAGCTGTGTTATTCGCATCCACCCCAGCGGCTGTATTAAATTGGTCGCCGCCACTGCATGTGGATTGTACGGTGGCTCTGACCTCTTCAAATCCGTTATCGGAGGTGCGCACTCGAGCGCTTAAGCTATAACGGCCTCCGGGCTGCACGACGCTAAACAGATCTATTGCCGGACCTTCAAAAACTTGCGTGCGAGAACTGGCTAATAGGCTTTGCGTACCTGCAAACGCTTGTGTAGTGGTCACCTCTATAGAGGCATTGCCGAAAGCAAACCAACCACTGTCATTTTCTTCGAAGCCTGAGTTTTCTATAAGGTTTGGATCCACTGGTTCAGAGCTTGGAGCGGGGGCGTCGTCGGACAACAGCAATGTTAGCAGTGGACCAACGATAACCGGTTTTGTGTTTTCTCCGGGTTTGTATATTTTAAATTCACCCGATACGTGCAGCAAACCCAGCATATACAACATGCCGCTGTAGTAGCGAAATTCACCTGTTGGTACGTTTACATTCCAAAGGTCTTGGACAAAACGTGTTTTGTTTGGGCTTGATGCCGCAAGCGCGGCGACTGCGTTCATCGCCACATGGCCTTCTGTTCTGTAGGGTACTTGCGGAACACCATTATGAGTGTAGACCGACACGTAGTTCCCTTTCGAGTTGTAGAAATTTAGAATTCTATTCGCTAGACCTACCGCACGGTTGTCCTTTTTGAACCACGCGTAGTCAAAGGCAACATTCTGGATTGTGCGCATTGCGTCGAACGCGGATAAATGACTGTTGGGGTTAAATGTGGTGAACTTTGGAGATCCATCAAAATTTGCGTAGTCCGTATACAGGCCGGTAGTTGGGTGCGCCGCTGTTTGGAAAAAATCTCTACTTACTCGCGCTGCTGATCGCCAAAAGGCCTGATTTTTGTCGGCCCACAATGCCCACAATTCGTAAAAACCGGGTAGATGGTAGGATGGGTCGGTATATTGTTCCGAGCGAACGTCAGGTGTGAATACGATTTGCTTATTAGTTGGATTAAACAGAGGGCCAACAGTGTTGTTAGGTCTTTTATTGACAATTTCATCCAGAATTAGATTGGCTTCTTTGGAGTAGTTAAAAATACCACTGCCATTTCCCCAGCGATTGGCGGCGAACATGAGTGCCATGGCAAAGTATGCCTCGCCATCTGGGGCCGGGTTTGGATCTATGGGGTTAAACGGAGCCGTGGTTTCTAGTTGCCAGGAGAAATAATATTTGCGGTCGCCGCTTAAATGTTGCATCTCTGTTTTGGAGAATTTCCACAACTTATTAAACGTACTTTTGTCGTTCATCATGATCGAAATCATCATGCCGTAAGACATGCCTTCAGAACGAATGTCATTTGAATCAATAGACTTAATAAAAGCTCTGTCAGACCCAACCGCGTACATGATTGACTGGTCGTTGGGGTTACCAAAGAATAATTGCTGATACGCTGCCTGCAACTTCTGTTTTACCGCGCTACTACTAGCGATATTCATTTCTGCAAACAGGTTTCGGTGCTTGTCGCTCGTGAATGCACCTGTAGCACTGGCCACAGTACAATTAAAGATTAGTGCCACTAAGAAAGTGTTCAAAAACACTTTTAAGAGATTCGTAATACCTAGATTGTTTTTCATTTCTTATACCAGTTTCCCCTCTCGCTCATTATTAAGGCGATAGAACCTCCGGGCTGAAACGGCACCAAACAACTCCCTTGCTTATATAGGTTTTTATCGACTAGGTATCGCGAGATTTTTCGAAGATGATTTATTTTGAGTACGTTTTTGCCCTCACTGCCACGGCTGGCATATTGACGGAATCGCCTCGCCTGATAGCAATGTCTAACGTATTATTATTACTTATAGTCATAATGACAATATAGAGATTAGATTATTATATTAGGATGGTCAAGCTGAATAGAGTGGAAACTCTGAGAGGGGGAAGGGCGAGCGATCTTGGGGCAAAGGAACCTCTGGTCAAGAAAGTCCTATCGATTGCTTAAGCGGTATCGCGATTAAATCTACCTCTGTCGACTAAGTTTAGTTTAGTGTTCATAAAAATCAGCCCACAACAACTTGTTGTGGGCTGATGCGTAGTAAGAAAGGCTACAAAATCAATTAATAAGGCCGGATCAATTTACAACCAACCGCGGCTTGTTAGTTTCGCTATAACAGCGTCTGAAGTGATACCGAAGTGTTGGTAGAGTTCGTTTGCTGGGCCTGATTCTCCAAAGCTATGCATGCCGATGACTTCGCCATCTAGCCCGGTATACTTGTGCCAACCGTCCATGGATCCGGCTTCGATGGCCAAACGATGGTTAACGCTAGGCGGTAGAACTTGATCTTTGTAATCTTTAGATTGGGATTCGAATAGATCACAACATGGCATGCTTACAACCCGAATACTAACATCGCTCGGCTGCAATTGATCAGCAACGGTTAATGCAATATTTAGCTCTGAACCTGTGGCGATTATTATTACATCGGGTTTTGATGTGCCTTCTCTCAGAACATAGCCACCACGCTCAATATTATTGATCTGTTCTTGGGTTCGTTCGACATGTGGCAAATTTTGGCGTGATAATACAAGCGATGTTGGTGTCTCCAGAGACAAGATCGCTTTTTTCCACGCGACAAAAGTTTCTACAGCATCGCCCGGTCTCCAGACCGACATATTTGGAATTAGTCTTAAACTTGCTGTGTGTTCAACCGGTTGATGTGTCGGGCCATCTTCACCTAAGCCAATGGAGTCATGTGTCAAAACATAGATCACAGGTTGTTTCATCAACGCTGACATACGCATACCGTTGCGCATGTAATCGGAAAAAACTAAGAATGTGCCGTTGTAAACTCGATAGCCACCGTAGACAGACAGTCCATTCGATATCGCTGCCATACCAAATTCTCTAACGCCGTAATGCAGATAGTTGCCAGCTTTGTCATCTTTACTGATGGGGCGTGAGTCACTCCAGATCGTATAGTTTGAGCCCGCTAAATCAGCTGATCCGCCTAACAATTCGGGTGTCAAAGGGCCAAATGCTTCTAAAGCCATTAGGCTTGCTTTACGGCTCGCCACGGTATGCTTGGCGCTATCACATTGCTCAATCAATTGTTGAACCTTGTCGTGCCATAAGTGCGTATGGTTTCCACTCATCCGCCTAGCAAACTCCGCAGCTAGGTCAGGGTGTGCTTTTTCGTACTCAGCAAACATATCGTTCCAATCCTGCTCGCATTGTTGCCCCTTGTTCTCAGCATTCCAAGCCTTTGCAACCTCGTCTGGAATGCTAAATTCGGGAGCTTGCCAACCAAGTTGCTCACGCACCAGTTTGATTTCATCGGTACCCAAAGGTGCACCATGGCAGGACTCAGTGCCTTGTTTCGAGGGCGATCCTTTGCCGATGATCGTTTTACAGCAGATTAGGCTAGGTTTGTCTGTTTCTTGTTGGGCTTGAGTAATCGCATCAGAAATGGCGGCATGGTCGTGCCCATCAATGCCGCTCATTACATGCCAACCGTAAGCTTCAAATCTTGAAACGGTGTCATCTGTGAACCAACCTTCAACTTCGCCATCGATGGAAATACCGTTGTCATCCCAAAACGCTATTAACTTGCCAAGACCAAGTGTCCCAGCGAGCGCACAAGCTTCGTGAGAAATGCCCTCCATCAAGCAACCATCACCCATAAATGCATAAGTGAAATGGTCAATGATTTTCTGCTCGTCGGAATTGAATTGCGCGGCTAAATTAGCTTCTCCGATGGCCATACCAACTGCGTTCGCGATACCTTGTCCAAGCGGGCCGGTCGTGGTTTCGACACCAGGAGTGTAACCATACTCGGGGTGACCAGGAGTTTTGGAGTGTAGCTGGCGAAAGTTTTTAATTTCTTCTATTGGTAAATCGTAGCCGCTTAAATGCAGTAGGCTATAAAGCAACATGGAACCGTGGCCGTTTGACAACACAAAACGGTCGCGGTTGGCCCAATCAGGACTGTTGGGATTGTGCTTTAAGTGATCGCACCATAGCACTTGCGCGATATCGGCCATTCCCATCGGTGCGCCCGGATGCCCGCTATTGGCCGCTTGAACCGCGTCAGCGCTGAGTATTCGAATGGCATTCGCCATAGTCGATGGTGATATTACTGTCATTTTACCCTCTGTTTTGTAATTAAATCTTCCGATTCAAAATTGTTATAGTAAAAATGACTATAACAAAAATAGACAGTAATAACTACATGTTAGCTCTATCTAGATTGCACTAACAATGCAGTGCAAAAGAGGGTGTCTTAAGAAAGTTTTGGTGACTCCTAAAATATTTCCAAAGTCTGTTTTGCAGCGAAACTATGATCTGGTATTTACTAATACGCAATATATAGTCATAATGACTATATATTGTTTGGCTGATATAAACATAATGAAAATAATAATAACGACGCTTTTTAGCTTTTTTTTGTTGGTTTGCACTCATACTCAAGCCAAGTCTGAAAATGCGTTACTAGGCCGTACTGATCTGCCGAAGTTTTCGATTAAACAAGATTTGCTGTTGTTGAATTACGATTTAAAAACGGATGTGGACGATGTTCACACGGTTGCGGCAGCTTATTCAATTTTCAAAAGTGAGCGCTTTAGGAATGTGAAAAGGCTTGCTGTAAGTGGTACGTATGGTGTGCAAGCGGGCTTGTATGTGCGAGCGGATTCGCTGTTCAATCTAGTCTATGGTGTTACTTGGCTCGATGCGCACCAAAGCCGTTTGATGTCTTTGAGACGTACAGTCGATGTTATTGAAACAACACTAAGTACAAAGGGGCGTGTGTGGGTAGCGGAAGCGGGTCAAAGCGATTTTACAGATGACGTTATTGTTGAGTTGAAGCGACGTAATATGGACTTCAATCGTTCTGATATCGTGGTAGTTCAACACAGTGAATGGAACGAAGGAGAGACCAGTAAAATGGCACTAGGACGAGTTAAAAGTGAGGCAACCTACGTCAAAATACCGGATGGTAATCAAGCAGGAAACGGTTCTCCTGGGTTTAATGAGGCAAGTTACAAAATTTCAGACTTGATGGCCCGTGATGGATTAATGGGTAAGGTCTGGCTGGCGGCAAACGAAATTTCAAAAAAATACAACGGTGTGGATGGCCGCTATTTAAACAAAACAATTGATGAAGGCGGACTAGACTTTTCCGATTTATCCGAAGTCGTCTGGATTCTAAACATAGAAGGGGTTGAATCGCCAAATCGTTTTTTTGAAGTTTTCTCAAGCCAATAACGATGCGACGGCCTCATTTTCTAAATTACATTGCGCGTGAACATCGACAATGACTAATACATCAATTGTTCAAAGGGTTGCAATCGTTGGCGGAGGGAGCGCAGGTTGGATGACCGCAGCCGCGCTTACAGAGTTATTCAAAGACCTTCCGATTTCAATAAGTTTAATCGAATCAAACCAAGTTGGAACAGTCGGTGTGGGGGAGGCGACGCTACCTCACCTGCGTTTTTTCAATCAAAGACTGGGTATAAACGAGCCTGAGTTTATGAAATTCGTCAATGCGACGTATAAATTAGGTATTGAGTTCGTTAACTGGGGCCAGATTGGCGATGCGTATATTCACCCATTTGGTGACTTTGGTGTGCCAGCAAATGGGGTTGATTTTCATCACTATTGGCTAAAAGCGAGAGCGATGGGGCTCGGCTCGCCGATTGGGCGATTTTCATTACCTGTTGTTGCAGCATTGGAGGAAAAGTTTGATTTTCCAAGATCGGATAGGAGCTCTTGGTTATCGACTTACTCCTATGCTTATCATATTGACGCTGGTTTGTACGCTAAATACCTACGTGAATTTTCCGAGCAGCGTGGATTGATTCGTGTCGAAGGTTTGATCAACGACGTTGCTCTAAACCCCTGTACTGGCTTTGTTGAATCTGTCCGTATTGAAGGAGGGCAATCGGTCGAAGCTGATCTATTTATCGATTGCAGTGGCTTTAGAGGTTTGTTGATTGAGCAGGCACTCAAGACAGGCTACGAGCATTGGAATAAATGGTTACCTTGCGACCGGGCGATCGCAATTCCATCTGCTTCAAATTCTAGTCCGTTGCCGTACACGCGGGCCACCGCGGATTCCGCCGGATGGCGATGGCGCATTCCTTTGCAGAACAGAGTTGGTAATGGACACGTCTATTGCAGCGACTATATCAGCGACGATGATGCCGAAATGAAATTGCGAGATGGCCTAGACGGTGAAGCTTTAGCAAGTGCAAACAGATTACGATTTAACACCGGTCGGCGGCGAAAAATGTGGAACAAAAATGTCGTGGCTATTGGCCTTTCTGGTGGTTTTTTGGAGCCATTGGAGTCAACCGGAATTCACTTGATTCAATTGGCCATTATGAAACTTATAGAGTTTTTTCCAGATCGTGAAATGGAGCCTCAATATCAACGAGAATTTAACCGCTCTATGGATATGGAGATCAATCGAATTAAAAATTTTTTGATACTGCATTACAACGCTACAGCGCGTGATGATACTGAATTCTGGCGATACGTACGCAGCATGTCTTTACCTACAGAACTCGAAGATAAAATTGAGTTGTTTAAAGAGACGGGTCATATGCTTGGTTATCGCGAAGGGCTGTTTTTGGAGCCGAGCTGGGTGGCAGTGTTTCTGGGCCAACGAGTATGGCCGAAAAGGTTGGACCCAAGGCTGGCAAAAATTAGTGAGGCTCAGCTATTGAGCAAACTTAACAAGCTAGAGAAAGCGATTAAAGACGATGTGGACGAGATGCCACTTCACGTCGAAGCGCTCGATGATATTGACAGTCAAGTCCGACAAGGCTGGCGAAAAACGGGGCTTAATCTGTATGGGCGCTAGCCGTATGCAAAATGGGGTACCGAGTTCAGTTGTTATTGTTGGCAACGATATACAATCCTTGCTGACGGCTTGTTTATTTGCGCAATCACTAAAGGCGCACGGCACAAAAATAAAACTGGTTTCGTTGTCTTCGAGCCAGGAAACTGAGTCGAGCCATATCTTATGCGATGCTAATATTTTAGCCTCTTTATCCAGTTTAGGCTTGAGTCTGGTAAAACTCAAAAACACGCAGAGTATTCGTTTTCGCTACGGCAAGTATCTCTATTTTTCTGAGGTTGAAAATGGTTTTGTTTACACCCAATCGCCTCTGGGTAAGTTGATTGATCGAGTTCATTTTCATCACTATTTGGCTCGTCATCGTCAAAGCGGAAGGTCGGTCGATACGGATCAATATTCAGTCGCAGCAACCGCGAGCAAAGAACAGAAATTCGTTTTTCCGGAAACTCAAAGTAATCGAGATTGGGCTGAGTTTACCGCGTCGATACCCAGCTCATTGTTGATCGAGTTTCTAGTTCATTGTGCAAACAAGTTCGAGGTCGCATTTATTGAGGCTTCCACTTTGGACGTTGTAATGGATTCACAATCAGAGCAAATCACGTCTTTGATTTTATCGTCACAGCGGCGTGTTAATGCCGAATTCTATATAGATTGCACGCCAGACGGGATATTACATCATAGAGTAGGAACTAAAAGTATTGTCACACAGCATGCGGGATCAGGTTCGATCAGACTTTCGATTCAATCCAATCAATGTGCAGAATCGTATCTCGATTCCCTAAGCATTGATAAGGCGGGCTTTGTTGTTTGTAGCGGTTCAACGGAACGCACTTATCAGCGGTCTGAATTAGACAGAGGTCAAGGCGAAGAACGTACACTCTTTTATCTTTCAAAGCCTTGGCAGGCCAATTGCTTGGCTATGGGCAAAGCACAGAGTTTCATACCTGAGACTCTGGTTCCCTTGCTAAATGCCACAATAGAGAGTGTCGCGCAGTTTCTCAATTTTTTACCTGATGATCCAAGCTCTTGGCCTTACCTTCAAAAGGCCTACAACCGCCAACAGAGTGAATACTATAAATGCCTGGTTGACGCACAATTATTTCCTCTTGCCGCTCGTGACTACCTTCTTGGTCAGAAAAAGTCAGATTACTTAACAAAACGTTTATTGCATCGATTTCAGCTTTTTCATCGTACCGGACAGTTTGCGTTTTACGAGCATGACGTTCTTGAAAAAGATCAATGGTTTAACTTAATGCAGGGCGCTGGAATTTGGCCAGAGCGATATGATTCCTTGGTTAGAAAACTAGATAATCACGAACTGAATCAGATGTTAAAAAAACATCGTCGATCAGTGCGGGAGATGGTGGATTCGATTTCCAGAATGACGAGTTGAGCACTAATTAGAGAGATTGCTTGTTTTGTCTAATTGCAGATTTATTTTTGAATTAACAGTGAGGTAGCAACATTTAATGAACATTTTAATAAAACCTATTTTGGCTTTTTGCAGCCTAATGCTTTTAAGTTCGGGTACGACAGTCGATGCAAACGAATTCGAACAAGAAATTGAAACCAAAGTTGTTTCAGCCGATCAAAGCCACATAACGCCCTATGAAGGCAGTCAGTTTAATACGTATTTTATCGGCCAAACAGTAGGTACCAAAAATGCCATTGCTGGCGTAGCTACGATTGAACCTAATAATGAAATTCACCCCGCTCATGAGCATGAAGAAGAGGAGTATCTGTTGATTCTAGAAGGCTCTGGAGAATGGGAGCTGGATGGAAAAAAGTTCTCTGCTAGCTCAGGAGATATGCTCTATGTAGCTCCAGGTATTAAACATGGCCTATTCAACTCAGGTTCAACTGTGATGAAATTCGCAGTCTGGAAGTGGAGTAGCAAAGGAGATGTTACTTCCAAAGAGAGGAAGTAAGGTGCCCAAAAATAGAGGCTAGAACATTGTGAATCAAACGCGCTTTTACATTTTTTCTTTTTCGCTAATCCTTTTAGTTATTACATCTATTCAACCCGTGTCTGCCAAACAGTTTAAAGTATTGCTATTCACCAAAACGACTGAGTGGCATCATGAATCGATCCTTGATGGCGTAACGGCCATGAGGAAACTTTCCCAAAAGCATCATTTTGACTTAGAGTGGCATGAAGACGCGACTCGAATTAATGCTGAGAATTTGGCTAACTTTGATGTAATTGTATTCTTATGCACTACTGGTCAAGTTCTAGATAATGAACAACGCGAGTCTTTGAAAGGGTTCGTGCAGTCTGGCAAAGGTTTTGTTGGCGTTCACAGTGCTGCTGATACTGAGAGTCAGTGGCCATGGTACGGAAAATTAATTGGTCGAAATTTTATTATTCATCCTCCAGTACAGACCGCGCCCGTTAAAGTTGAGCGCCGAGATTTTTATGGTTTAGAAGGGTTTCAGGACACTTTTCTATGGACTGACGAATGGTATGACTTTGGCCCGGAAAATGTCTCCGGCCTCAACTATTTATTGTCTATCAATGAGCGCGATTACGACACTAAATCTGATTGGGGAGATCGAAAAGGCAATGGAATGCGAGGCTTTCACCCTCTAGCTTGGTTTCATGAGTTCGATGGTGGGCGCTCGTTTTACACGTCTTTAGGTCATTTGCCCGAGTCATATCGTGACCAACGGTTCACCGAGCACTTGTACGGTGGAATTTTCTGGGCGGCAACGGGAAAACGTCCTCAGCCCTAGGTTTCGTTGCTCTTATCAATCCGCTAAAAATACCTGAAACCTTAGTTTACGCGAGGCATGAATTGATCTAGCAATAGCAGCGCTCAAGCCGCTGTTTATATCTCCAGCAATGTTTATGTACTGAAGCTCAAACGTTATGAAGCGATCAAACTGGCGGTAATGAAGGGTGGTTCTAAACTAACGAGCGTTCAATTAGGTTTCCGTCGCATAAGAGTTTCTTTCGTTGTTAATAGGGACATCTGATTAAGGAGCATTCGTCAAAAAGGATAGGGCTTCGTGTATTCATAATTTCTTTAGAAACTTGGCTAAACGAGTTCATAAGCATTTTTATGCTCATAAATGTATTGATCATATAGTCATATGGACTATAATAAGAGGGCATGAATATCATAACTAAAACAAATTTCTTAACGAGGGGTTTATGTCCACAAAAATTGTTCTATTGATCGGCTTCATCGTGACGTTCTGCACGGGAACAACGGCCGCAACAGCATCACAGGAGGCGGCGTATCAAAGGGTGGGCGCTGAACATTTTAGTGCCTGGAATAATCCGCTGATCTGGAAGCGCTTCAAGCGTTATTTTGGATGGAAGCGGGTAGATTCAATTGCGTCTGCGGCTGATCGCAGTGGCCGGCTGGCCGGCGCAGCGGTGAGTCAGGCACCATTTCAGGCAGACGAAGACTACCTGAATATATTGAACAAGGAGTTCAACTATATTACCCCGGAAAATGTCGCGAAGTGGGGCGAACTCCAACCAAATAACTCGAACGAGTGGAGTTTCGAAGCAACCGACGCGATGCTCGAAAGTAGCGAGCAAAACAATCAACTGTTTAAGGGGCATGCCCTAGTTTGGCACGTTCAGCTGCCTAGTTTTATTAATGATGATCTAACAGCCAACGAGCTGAAGGTTCTTACCGACACCCATATCACGACTGTCTTGAACCGCTACGCGGGCAGAATCTATTCGTGGGACGTTGTTAATGAGGCCATTTCTGACGGCGAAGAAGTGTATCGAGACTCAGTGTTTTTGAGCAAATTGGGAACTGATTTTATCGCGGACGCTTTCCACACAGCTAAAGCTGCCGACCCATTTGCGCAACTTTACTACAATGACTATGGAATTGAGCGAATCAACACCAAATCAGATAAAGTTTACGCCGTTCTCAAAGAATTGGTTGAAGCTGGTGCACCAATAGATGGCATCGGTTTTCAAATGCACTTGGATGCAAACTTTGCACCCTCGGTAGACCAAATGGTGGAGAACTTTGAACGCTTTACCGCATTAGGGCTCACGGTAAATGTCAGCGAGCTCGACGTTCGCACTGCCAATTTACCTTGGGACAAAGCGACCAATTTGGCGATTCAAAAACAGGTGTATCATCGTGTTGTCGACGCGTGTATGCGAGTTCCCGATTGTGAAGGTGTGACTACATGGGGATTTACGGATAAACATTCCTGGATTGACTCGACCTTTGCGCCAGATGACCCACTTCAGTACGACGAATCTTATGAGAGAAAGCCTGCGTATTACGGCATGGTAGACGGATTCTTAGGGCTTGACTCTGAACCATTGGGAACGTTACCAAACTTGATCGCAAACAGCAGCTTTGAGGTCGGAACGGATGGTTGGTTTGCCTCTGGCGGCGGTACCTTAAAAACAATACGCAGTCAGCGTGTTCATGGTCGCTACAGGCAGACTGGTAGTAGATCTTTACTGATTAAAAATCGGACTGAAACTTTTCATGGCCCAGCGTATGATTTATTAAGCGTGCTACGGCCTAATCAAACCTATGATGTGTCTTCATTGGTAAGCATTAGAGGTACCCGGCGCGGTGCAATCAGTGCGTCTGTCCAACTTCAGTGCGTTGGTGAGGAGTCACAGTTTGTGCAAGCAGGTACAGTGACTGCGAAAAAATGGAGATGGCGCGACCTAGAAGGTGAATTCACCACTCCTGATTGTGAGCTTGAGGTAGCGAATTTGTATTTCGAGAGCCCAATTACGCGCGCTAAGCTTATTTTAGACAACCCAGCGGTACGCGCTCGTGAGCTAGTCGTTGCACCAAACCCAAATTTAGGACCAAATGTTCTCACTAATGGCGGTTTTGAATCCGGCACGGATACTTGGTTTGGGTTTGATACAGCAACCGTAGAAACCAGCGATCAAGAACCTTTCGCAGGCCTTGCGGCTGGCTTTGCCACAAACCGAGTCGCGGAGTTTGACGGCTTTGCTACGAGCTTGCTTGGCTTAGTTGTTCCCGGAGAACAATACCAGTTAACTTCGCGAACTAAGGTCAGCGGTGTAAACCAAGCGCAAGTCAAGGCAACGTTAAGAGCTGATTGCCCAACAGGACCTCAATTCTTGGGCATCGCTGGTGCAGTTGCAAATGAGCAAACTTGGTCTTTACTAACCGGTACTATTCAGATCCCAAATTGTGAGGCGTCAGATTTAGTATTGTATTTTGAAGGCCCCGATGCTGCGGTTGATTTGCGTCTTGATGAAGTCTATCTGCAACAAGACCTGACTGAACCTTCTTCTAATATCATTGGAAACTCTGATTTTGAAGGTAACGCGGATGGCTGGTTTGCATTTGGTAGTGCCTTTCTCTCAACGACTTCAGAATTCGCATATCAGGGTTCTCAAAGTTTATTGGCGACAAACCGTACGCAGAATTTTGAAGGTCCTGCAATCGGCTTGGGTAACGTTCTGATCCCGGGTGAAGCATACAGCTTTACCGGTTTTACTCGTATAAGAAATGCCGCGTCGGCTGAGGTGCGTGCTACTCTTCAACTTAAGTGTGCGAGTGATGTTGCAGAGCAGTATCTAGGTGTTGCGAGCACCACAGCAAACGAATTAGATTGGTCTGAATTGGCGGGCAGTGTTGTAATTCCCGCGTGCGAAATCGAGTACGCGAACCTATTTGTAGAAGGCCCTGATTCAGGAATCGATATTGCTATTGATGCGTTGACAATGGAAGTGGACTCGGGTGGCAACCCACCAGTAGGTGGCAATTTGGTTGGGAATTCTGGCTTTGAAGAAGGCGCTACAGCACCGTGGTTTGGTTTTGGCGGCGCTCTAATTGAAGTGACAACAGCGCAGGCATTTGCTGGTCAGTTCAGCTTGATTGCGACAAACCGAACTCAGAGCTTTGAAGGCCCGGCTGTAGATTTAGTTGGAGTGGTCACTGGAGGAGAAACCTATAGTGTTGGCGCTCAAGTCAGAGTGAGTGGTTCAAACAGTGCACCTGTCTCCGCTACCGTACAAACAGTGTGTGCCGATGGTTCTGAGGAGTTCAGCGGCACGGCCAGCGTTACCGCGACAGATTCACAGTGGACAGCCTTGTCGGGTGAGATAACCCTACCCAGTTGCGACGCTACGGCTCAGCGCTTGTACTTTCAAGGGGCTGATGCGGGAGTTGATATACTGATTGATGAGGTACAAGTATCGCTTGTCGTTGCGAGTAGCAATTTAGTTTTGAATGGCGATTTTGAAAATGGCACTGACAACTGGTTTGGTTTCGGAGGGGCCGTTTTGGCAACTGTAGATCAAGATCCTCACGAAGGTCTCTTAAGCCTTATTGCAACCAACAGGACTGCTGGGTTTGAAGGGCCTGCGACTGACTTAATAGGCCGTGTAGACCCAGCATCAACTTACAGCATCAGTGCTCAGCTCAAAGTTTCAGGTATAGACATGGCCGACGTAAGCGCTACCATCCAAACCGTTTGTGAGGATGGAACTGAACAGTTTAATGGTACGGGTTCAGTCAGTGCGAGCAATTCAAATTGGATTGCCTTGTCTGGTGATATAACCTTACCTGATTGCGCAGCTACGGCTCAGCGGCTCTATTTTCAGGGCCCTGATGGTGGCATAGATATCTTATTAGATTCAGTCGAAGTCGTATTGGCTCAGTAAGATAGTATTATTGTTAGAGGGCCGGGGCTCTCGAATTCATCGGTCATTGATACCAATGAATGAGTTGTAACTTAGTGCTCAAAGCATCAGCTAATTCTTTATCCAGCTGGTACTTTGGGCACTAAAAGTTTTACTATTCAGGAAGTTAAGCCATATTGCTAGGCATCTGCGAATAGAGGTCATCAAAGTCGACGACGAAAGTTATTGTCAAGTACAACAAAATTAGGCGTTTGATAAAATCATCTAATCTGGATTTGGCCGGCCAAGAACGTGTTTGTTAGAAAAAAAGGTCGATTTGCGACACTCTGGTACTCCTTTGGATATGCACCAAGTCTAATAACTCTGGCTTGAAGACTTTCTTCTGCCGTCAAATCTATCTGGCTGCGAAACTTCCGCGACGCACTGGTCTTTATCAATAAGCGGTTTAAACGCCTTTGAGAACTTATTGTGTCGAGATGCTGACACTGCGATACACATCTCAAAGTTCGGGAAAGTCGGCCGTCCCTATATGGTTGACGTGCATTCTGGATTGAGGAAGAGCCAGAGGCTGAGACATGAGTATGATTTTCTTGGTACGCTAGACGAGAGTTAAGTGCTTTCGCGAGTGCTTTTCTTGAGGTAGTTAAACGAGTGAAATGTCTACCGCGTAGCTCACTTTTTCAGAGTGCGCTACGCGAATCTATTCTTCTATTTAACTCTGCACAAGACAACAAAGCTTATTATTACGTTGACGCTCTGGATTGTATCTCTTTTTGAATCTGAATGAGCCTGCTGCTCGTTAAGCTATACAAAAAGCAGCATACTAATACTGCAAAACATACGCCTGCTGGGATGATTGATAGAATAAGAGAAATCCCGTTTAAGGCACTTTCAGGCTGGACCTGCTCTACCTTGTCGATAGGCTCCGCATACTCGAATAGAGTCAGTAATTTTCCTAAGAGAAATCCTCCAATGGCTGCCCCGAACTTTAGCGCAAATAAGTGGCCTGAGAAGGTCATTGCTGTTGCACGGGAGCCGTTGACATACTCTCCCCAATCGACTGTATCAGCGGTCATCGCAAAGACTAATACAATCATCATTATGTGAAAGTAGCCCCCAAGCGTGTTTAATATTATCGCCATCCAAAGCATATCGCTTTGGACGAAATACAGGCCAATTGACGTGACGATAAAGCACAGTGCGGCAAACTTCATGATTACGGTTTTACACAAAGTTCTCGTTAGAAATATAGTCGTGATGGCGCCAACGATGGAGCCCAATGTACCTACGGTCATGATTGCTGTCCCGAGGCTATTGGGGTTACATGCGTCATAACTGACCAGCAATAAATCGATTGTTTCGCCATTTGAACAAGATAAAAAGTACTTTGCGTAATACATGACTATGCCGCCACGTAATACGGCGATAACCAGTAGAAAAAACGTGGCGACAGCTACGATCGCCCATTCTCGATTACTCTTTAGTAAAACCCAAAAGTCGGAAAATATTCCTTTAATGGAATCAAGAATTGTTGATTCGTTCCTAGATTCTTCGCTTTCTAGGCGTTCCTTTGTAGAAATAAAACACAAAAAGAAACATATAAGTGCTACGACCGATAGCACCATCATTGCGTAAGTGAAGCCGGTTTGGTCATTTCCATTCCCCAAACGTTCAACTAACGAGAGTAGAGTGGCACTAACAATAAAGTTTCCTACCATGGCCATGGCAAAACGGTAGCCTTGAATTTCACCTCGCTCGTTCGGGTCGGCTGTCATTACCCCTCCTAAGGCGCCATAGGGAATATTGATAGCGGTATAGGCTGCACGGAGCAATATATGCGTTACATAGGCGTATATTATTTTTTGAGGTACTGTTAAATCGGGAGTGGTGAAAGCCAATACGGCGAAGATGCCATACGGTATGGCCATCCAAATCAGGTAAGGACGATATTTTCCCCATCGGGTTCTCGTTCTGTCAGCTATACCCCCCATAATCGGGTCAGTAACCATATCAAAGAGGGTGACGACTAACATTAGTGTTCCTGCCACGGCCGCCGTTATACCAAAAACATCGGTATAGAAATACATGGCGAAACTCATAACAACCTGCCAAACAATGTTGCTGGCGGTATCCCCGAACCCGTAACCCATCTTCTCCTGTATTGATAATCTAATCATTTTTGATTTCTTATTTGCGTTTTATAAGTTGTGTGGCAACTCACAACACGCTTTTAGCAAGAGCATTATGAGCAATCGACGAATTTGACCACAATATATCATATATTCAAAATGACTATATGATATATTGTCGACACAATTAACATGGTTGGCGATGATTTCACTTCAACCTACATAGCTATTACTACTTACTATAGATGAAAACGACTTTGGGAATCGATTTAGGAACGCAATCAGTAAAGGTTTTGTTTTATGACTATGCACGCAAGAAAACTATTGCGTCCGCGTCGTCCCCGTTAAATTTGTATCAAGATGATTGTGGGTCAGCGGAGCAACAAACCCATTGGTGGACCAAAGCTCTGCGAGATGCGCTTTCACAGGTGCCTAAAGATATTCTTTCATCTACACAAGCAATAAGCGTTTCGGGCCAACAACACGGCTTTGTTCCGATTGATCAACATGGTCAATCGCTGGCACCGGTCAAGCTCTGGTGTGATACATCGACGGAGCTTGAATGTCGCGAGATTACTGAGCGACTAGGCGGAGAAACGGCCACTTTCGAAGCAACTGGAAATAAGTTAGTTACAGGTTATACGGCTTCTAAAATTTTGTCGTTTAAAAAGCGTTATAGTCAATTTTACAGTCAACTCGATACCATTTTGTTACCCCATGACTACTTAAATTTTTGGTTAACTGGTGAGAGGGTCATGGAGATGGGAGATGCCTCTGGTACCGGCTTCTTGGATGTGAAAAACCGCAAATGGTCTGATCAAGCATTGCAGGCAATAGACCCTGATCGCAATCTCAAAGACTGTTTGCCCACACTCGTACAAAATAACCAGATAATTGGTCGAGTTACCGAGTTTGCCGCGGGTAAGACAGGTCTACCAGAAGGAACGCCCGTGGCTATCGGGGGTGGCGACAATATGATGGGAGCAATCGGTACTGGGAACATAGCGCAAGGTAAGGTTACGATGAGCTTAGGCACATCTGGAACGGTATATGCTTATTCAGACACTCCAATCGTTGACCCAGCCGGCGAAATCGCCGCATTTTGCTCATCGACCGGCGGATGGCTGCCTCTGCTTTGCACAATGAACTGCACCGTTACGACCGAGCTTTTTAGACAACTCCTAGACGTGAGTATCAGCCAATTTGACGAAGTCGTATCGTTGGCACCAGCTGGTTCAGATGGCGTGATAACCGTCCCGTTTTTTAATGGCGAGCGAACTCCAGATCTGCCGAATGCAAAGGGCTGTGTTTACGGCGTAAGCAGTCAAAACTGTACTCGAGAACATCTGATGCGCTCTGGCGTAGAGGGTGCCACATTTGCACTGAAATCGGGTGTGGATAAATTGAGTTTGTTGGGATTAAAGCCAGAAGAAATAACCTTAACGGGTGGTGGCACACGTAGCCAACAATGGCGGCAGATAGTAGCTGATGTTATTGGCTTACCGGTGTTTATTTTAAAGCAGGACGAAGGAGCGGCGTTTGGAGCGGCACTACAAGCATTGGAAGTGCTTGATCAAGGGCAGGGCAGTTCCAGCTCGGATTTTTATTCTGAATATTATGACATAGATGAAGAACGTAGCTGTGAACCGAACGCTGTGTCGCAAGCAACGTATAAAGAAGCATACGAACATTATCAAGAGGCCGTCGCATCGGTCGCAACAGTTTATAAGTAAAATATATTTTTGAGGAAATACACATGAAACGCGATGTTTTTAAAGGCGATACCGAATATTTTAAGGGTATCGGGCAAATTGCTTACGAAGGTCATGAGTCGGACAACCCACTTGCCTTTAAGGCTTACGATCCAGATCGAGTGGTGTCGGGAAAAACAATGGAAGAACACCTTCGCTTTGCCGTTTGCTATTGGCACACATTCTGCTCTGGCGGACATGACCCCTTTGGTCCAGAAACTCGTCAACACGCCTGGTTGAAAGGCAGTGATCCAGTTGCAATTGCGATGAATAAAATGGATGCAGCCTTTGAGCTCTTTACTAAGCTTAACGTGCCATTTTACTGCTTCCATGACAGAGATTTGGCACCTCAGGGCGCAACTGTTGCTGAGAGTGAAAAGAATCTGCAAACTTTGGTTGAAGCAGCAAAAGTTCGCCAGAAAGAAACCAATGTGAATCTTCTATGGGGCACAGCGAACGCGTTTACGGACCCTCGTTATATGAATGGAGCGTCTACTAACCCAAATTTTGATGTGGTTGCTCACGCAGGCGCGCAAGTCAAAGCTGCGTTGGATGCCACGGTTGAGCTGGGTGGGCAGAACTATGTATTTTGGGGTGGCCGTGAAGGCTACATTTGCCTTTTCAATAGTAATACCAAGCGAGAGCTGGAGCACATGGGGCAATTTTTGACAATGGCCCGTGACTACGGGCGGTCAATCGGATTTGAAGGTACATTTTTAATCGAGCCCAAGCCAATGGAACCGACTAAGCACCAATATGACTTTGATGCGCAAACGGTTATCGGTTTTCTGCGTGAGCACAATTTGCAAGACGATTTTAAGCTCAACATTGAAGCGAATCACGCCACGCTGGCAGGCCATACGTTTGCGCATGAATTGCAAATGTGTGCAGACGCTAGCATGTTGGGGTCGATCGACGCCAACCGCGGTGATTATCAAAATGGATGGGATACCGATCAATTTCCAGTAGATTTATACGATTGTATGCAAGCTATGTTAGTTGTACTTGAGGATGGTGGTTTCAAAAATGGCGGTCTAAACTTCGATGCAAAACTTCGTCGCGAGTCGACGGATATCGAAGATTTCTTTATCTCTCATATCGGTGGTATGGACTCTTTCGCGAGAGGCTTGTTAGCGGCCGATAAGTTAATTCAAGATGGTAGGTTAAGCGGCTTAACGTCGGCTCGTTATGAGAGCTTTGACGGTGGTAAAGGTCAAGCTTTTGAAAGCGGAGAGTTGTCATTGTCAGATCTGCGAGACCATGCGGCACATGTTGGTGAGCCAGCGCAAATCAGCGGCAAGCAAGAGTTGGTTGAAAATCTTATGAACGATGCATTGATGTCAGTATCATAGTGATATATTCACGACCACCTTGCTCGCGATTAGTTTAGCGAGGTGGTCGATATCTAGGATACTGTGCTATCCTCGACCCCTAGATTTGTTAATCTCTATTCTAGGTTCCCCTCCATGCGCAGTATGTCCGTTGATAATTTGATTTTCTGTTGTGAAAACAGGACTTTAGAGATACTTCTCGTCAAACACGCAGTGGGGAAAAGTCGCGGGCAATGGGGCTTGCCAGGTGATTGGATGAAGGATGACGAATCACTAGAGCAGGCGGCAGAGAGAACTCTATTTGAACGTACTGGAATTTCCGACGTGTATCTGGAGCAATTGCATACCTTTAGTGACATAAACCGACATCCGGACGAGCGAATAATTACAACTGCTTTTTTTGCCTTGATTCGCCCTGACCTTTACTCACACGTGAGCGTTGAAACGCAATTAGATGCAGACTGGTTTGATGTTAAGTCCTTACCGAAACTTATATTTGACCATCGAAAGATAATCAACTTTGGCGTTGCGCATCTAAAGACGAAAGTGCGGCATGAGCCGATAGGCTTCAACCTTTTATCGAAAAAATTTAGCTTGCTTCAATTACAAAATCTATATGAAGCAATTTTAGATACAAAATTGGATAAGCCAAACTTTAGAAGAAAAATGATGAAGATGGCACTGCTAACCGATTGCGAAGAAAAACAAAGCGGAGTTGCTCACCGGGCTCCCAAACTGTACCGGTTTGATAAAACTAACTACAACAAGCTAAAGAAAAAAGGATTTTCGTTTGAATTGTAGATCGATCCTTTGGATATTTTGAGTTGTATTGAAAGAAGCACAGGAAGGCGCAACAACAGCTTAAAAAATAGTGCTCGTCGTGTGTTCATCTACAATGGCGGAGTGTTAGAAATGGTGTGGTTAACGGGCATTTTTACAAACTGCCGAGTAGTCATTTTTAAATCAATAATATAATTATCTAGACATTATTTGATTAAGGGAATGTACATTACAAATACAGCACCTTTGCCATCTGGACCGTCTAAAATTTGGATAGAACCTTGGTGCGCGCGAACAATTGATTTAACAACAGTTAAACCAAGCCCTGAACCACCTTCCACACGCGACCTTGAGCTTTCAGCTCTCCACCATCGATCAAACACTTTGAATGTAAGCACTTTTACCACTAAGGCCAGTTTCTACACGGATATACTTTCCAGAAGCAGCATTCTCAATAAGGTCGTGCAAAGCCTGGCGTAATCGTATCTCATCGCCTCTTACGAATGAGGTACTAAGTTCATACTCCAAAGCTATTCCATTCATTTAATGTCAGTTAAAAAAGTCATGCCCTAAGCTGGATATAATTTAGTCATGTATTCAGCTCTATAAATGTTACCTAAACATTAGTAGCCGAGTTGTTTGTTGACTGTGTTTCTCAAAGGCACCCCTCGGCTAAACCGTTCAAGGTTTTCAAGGGCCACATCCCGCCATAGTTTAAGCACCTGATTGTGGTGACCCGCAACATGAGGGGTGATAAGTAAATTTGGGCATTTCCACAGTTCCGAATCCTTCGCTAACGGTTCCTGTTTGGTTACGTCTATGGCTGCTGCCGCAATGCGTTGGCTTTTGAGTGCGTTGCAGAGGGCGGTTTCGTTCACCGTGTAGCCTCGGCCAACATTAATGAAAATTGCACTCGATCTCATTTCTTTAAATATTGAATCATCGAATACCTTGTTTGTGTTCGGAGTGTCCGGCAAGCACGCTATCACGATGTCTGCTTGTTTAACGGCGGAGCTTAAATCGCGTAATGAGAATAGGTTTGAAATTCCAGCTATTTGGCGCTGGGTGTCGCGCTTGACTCCGTTCGTCTTCAGGCCAAAGGCTCGCGCGCGTTTGGCAATTTCTTTGCCTATCGACCCTAGGCCGACCATCAACAGAGTTTTGCCGTTGAGTTGAGAGAGGCGAGGGGAATCTAAAGTGGTCGGTGGTGCCCATTCAGTATTCGACTGTGCGTTAACATACTGAGGTATGTTTCGCGTACAAGCGAGCAGCAATGCAAACGCATGATCAGCAACAACAGCATAATGGTCATCAGAGCAACTAGTTAATATGAATGGCGCTGCCACACAACGTGGCTCTGACCTAAGCCATTCAACTCCTGTGCCGAATTGTTGGAACCAAATTAGATTTGGCAAACTTGGTAATAAATCGCGAGGGAAGTCACCGAGAACAACTTCAATTGAGTCGCAAAGACTTGCTATGTCATGGCGATCTGTTGTGAATACAACTCGCCGATGGTCAGCATAACGTTCGACATGGGTCTTGGTCTCGGCATTTAAATAGGCTTCCTGCATCCAGCAAACTAGTGTGGCGTTTGTCATAACAATTGGTGGTGATCGCGAGTGCTGGCTATTGATCGACTGCGGAGATTTTCATAACAACTAAGATTATCAAAATTTTAAAATTCATCTTAGTTTAATAGCTCATCTAAGCGAACAAATTCAAGGCTCGAATGATCACCTTTGGCCACACTGAGGTAGATCGTGTCATTAACAATCGCGGCTTGAAAACCATGATGCGGAGTAAGCAAGGGAGATGCTGAGTGCCACATACTTGAATGTAAGTCTAGAATTTGCACCTCTGTGTGAACGGTTTTATCGGTAGCGCTAGGCAGTTTTGATTCACCGCCGAGAACTAATATTTGATTTTTGTAGTTCAAGGTCGCGATGCCTGATCTGGGGGTAGGGATGTTGCCGGAGCTAGCATTCAATGTGCGCCACGATTCAGATTCTAGATCAAATACATCGGTCGCCGCGACAGTGTGCTGGTACGGTTCGTTGTTGGCCATCCGGCTTCGGCGCCCGCCCACCGCTACGAGTGCATTGTCGACCACGGCGGCTTGAAAGTGGTCACGTTTGTGCGGTGCATCGGCAAGCACTCGCCATTTATTGGTGATGGGGTCATATTCATCAAGCCAGTCAACCGTAGTGTCGAGATGACCATTAACGACGCCACCCAATAAGTAAAACTTGCTTTCATATGACGCTAGAGCCGCCGCGCCGCGCCGACGGTTAGCTGGGATCTCGATACCTTGCTGCCACTTGTCAGTCGCAATGTCGTAAATGTAAACGTGCGATACTGGAGTGTCCTCGGGATAGTCTCCAGTAAACGCGCCAATAACGTATATTTTGTGGTTATGAACCTGCGCTTGAAAGTGATGTAACTCTATCGGTGGAGCATTTTTTATTGACCAACTTTTTGCCTCAATATCGTACTCGCTAACGGGCACCGCACCGCGACCCCCTAGTAAATAGATTTTGCCTCGACTCGTTGTCATCGCATATTCACCTCCACGGACCGGATTGTTAGTGGGCTGAATTGACGACCAAGCAGTCTTAGGTATCGCTATCTCGCTGTGTGTTGCGCAGCCGGTCAGCAGCAAAAAGGGGAGAGTGAATAAGATATAAGATAGTAGTTTTCTTTTCATGGTCGATTTAGAGCTCGATGTCTTCGTGAGTTTTGTTTGACAGTTATTAGTCGTACTTATTTACGCGCAGTCCTCGAGTTTGAGTCTTATAGGAAAACAGCGATCCCGCCAAAGGTTGTGTCTCTAGTTCCTTGTCTGATAGATATTCGCAAACTGTGGATGTCATGATGTCATCGACTCTAGTTGGCGTCAGCTTATGACTTCGGTATTGAAGCGACCATTTAGTTTGCGCATTAGCGTATCTGGGTTGGAATTTTGCAGGGCTGAGGGAAGCAGGGCGTCGGGTAAATTTTGATACGAAACAAATCGTGCAAATCTTACAATTGCATCTGAACCGACACTGGTGGCCGAAGCCTGGGACCCTGCTGGATAGGGCCCACCATGATGTTGTGATGGGCAAACTTCTACGCCAGTTGGAAAGCCATTCATAATTACTCGCCCGGCCTTTTGTTCGAGAACATTGAATAGTTCAGCAGCTTGATCTACATCCTTTTCTGTTGCATGAACTGTCGCCGTAAGGTTCCCACTTAAGGATTTTGCTACCGCGGCCATTTGATTCGCGTTGTCACAATCCACCACTAACGTTGCCGGGCCAAACACTTCCTCTTGGAGGCTGGGGTCGTTGATAAATGCCTGTGCCGATGTAGCGAATACGGCATTGGGAGGGGAAAATACATCTTCGTTAACGATATTTACATCACTTAACCAAGAAACCTCTGCGTGCGAGGCCAGCGCTTGCAGGCCACTTTGTAGAGATTCACCAATGCGCTTATTAAGAACTACTCCACGCGGTTTGTCAGTCAAAATTTTAGAAAGCGCGTTGGCAAAATCAGTCCCTTTTACTGTAATTACGACACCAGGTGACGTACAAAACTGCCCGGTACCCATACACACAGAGTCGGCCAGATTCTCGACAATAGTAGAACCTTGAGTGGCGAGGGCATCGCTGGCGATGAACACTGGATTGATGCTGCCCATTTCAGCAAATACGGGAATCGGTGAAGGGCGTGCTGCCGCGACGTCCATGATGGCACGACCACCTTTCAAAGAGCCAGTGAAACCAACTGCTTGTGTGTTTGGATGTTGCACAAGTGCGGTGCCAAGCTCAATAGTGTTGCCCTGTAGCAAAGAAAATACGCCAGCAGGCATGCCGTTTTTTGCAATAGCTTTGTCGATTGCGTGAGCAAATAATTCGTTGGTGGCCGGTTGCGAAGGATGGCCTTTTACGACTACTGGGTTACCTGCAGCTAGTGCAGATGCGGTATCACCACCAATCGTGCCAAACGCAAACGGAAAATTTGAAGCGCCGAACACGACTACCGGGCCTAGGGGCCGTAACATTTTGCGCAGGTCCGGCTTAGCTAACGGTTCACGTTTTGGTTGTGCTGTGTCAATGCTGGCCTGGACCCAGTTTCCTTCACTAACTAACTCGGCAAACGCTCTTAGTTGCCCAGTAGTGCGCCCACGTTCCCCGGTCAGGCGCGGTAAGCCTAAGCCGCACTCTTCGTTGCAAATCTCAAGCAGTGTACTGCCAAGTTCCTCTATTTGATCGGCAATTGTATTTAGAAACAATGCGATTTCGTCTTTGGTTTTTGAGCGATACACGGTTGCAGCAGTTGCCGCGGCTTGCATAGCTTGTTCCGCCTCGGTCTCCTGGCAGCTAGCGTAGGTGGCCAGCATGGCTTTGGTAACAGGGTTCTGAGCGGTAAATTCCGGGCCTGTTGGGCTTACCCATCGGCCAGCGATGTAGGATTGTTGTGATAGTTGCGGCATGGTTTAGTTTTCCTTATTTAAAAGATTTCGTTGTGCAAGATTTTGCATCAGAGCCGTAATACCGAATTCCCAAGGCGGGGCAAGGTTTGAGCGAGTGACTCGATTTTGTAGAGAGCCTAGTTTGTCCGAAGCAATGGTGACAATGTCTCCTTGTTTGTGAGTGAATCCATTGCCGGCTTCGTCACGGTCCTTAGTCGGCGCGAATAGAGTGCCTGTAAATAGCGCAAGGCCGTCAGGATATTGATGATTAGGTGAAATGGTTTGAGAGACTAAGTCCAAAACGTCACGACTGATTTCGCGCATACTACTGCCGTCGCGCAGTTCAAACTGATCTTCTACGCCCTCTACCACCAAACTGACTTCGGCTTTACGAACGTCGTTTAGGTTGAACGTATCATCAAACAGACGTATGAATGGGCCTATCGCACACGATGCGTTGTTATCCTTCGCTTTACCGAGTAGTAAGGCACTACGGCCTTCGATATCACGCAGATTTACGTCATTGCCGAGGCTGGCTCCTACTACTTTTGCATGGCAATTTACTGCCAGTACAATTTCAGGCTCGGGGTTATTCCAGTTGGAGATAGGGTGTAAACCAACCTCAGCGCCAGGCCCCACTGTAGATAATGGCTGTGCTTTGGTAAACACTTCCGCATCGGGGCCAATACCGACTTCGAGGTATTGCGACCACAAGCCCTGAGATTTGAGCAGGTGTTTTAGTTCCTCCGCTTGTGCTGAGCCTGGCTCAAGCTTACTCAAATTTTCACCTACTTTAGCGGCGATATCAGCACGTAACTCCGCAGCTAAACTTAGGTCGCCAGCGGCACGCTCCTCGATTACTCGTTCGATCATTGACGCAGCAAAGGTCACACCACACGCTTTGATAGCCTGTAAATCAAATGGCGATAAAAAGTAAGGCGTCGATCGGTTATGTTTAAGCGCCATGGTGTTGCTCATTACATTATCGAAGGAACCAATGTTCGGAAAATCGCTTGCTTGAATGGCACTCATCAACTCTGCCTTATTTAACAGTGCGGATGTCGTGACAGCAAAATTAGAAAGATCAAGAACACCGTTTTCCGTTACCCACACTGGGCTTGGCCCGGCGACCGGGTTTGCTTCGCTTTGCGGTATCCATGCACGCCCCAATAGAGTGCCGTTAAAACCGTCAGAAGGCAGAAATTTTTGCATAGCAAATTAGTGATTATGTCTTGGTAGTTTGCTTGAAATACGACGATACTTAATCGCCGACTTGATTACCGCACCGTCTGATAATTGACTTACAGAGTCACGATAGATTTCTTGCCAAGGTGTTTGTGAAGCTGGTACGTTGGGCAGCTCTTGCTTTTTACGCTTCTGCCAATCGGCGTCAGCTACTAGCGCATTGCATTGACCTTTGGTCAGGTCAATTCGTAGCACATCGCCATCTCTTAAAAACGCTAAGCTACCGCCCGCGGCACTCTCTGGTGACGCGTGTAAAATGGAAGGGCTATCTGATGTGCCGGACTGCCTTCCGTCGCCCAAGGTTGGTAGGCTTTCGACGCCGCGGTTTAACAAATAGTCTGGCGGTTGCATATTCACAACTTCCGCCGCACCCGGCCAGCCCAATGGGCCGCTGCCGCGTATAACCAGAATGCAGTCTTCGTCTATGTTTAGTTCGGGGGCGTTGATACGTGCGTGATAGTCCTCGGACCCTTCGAATACAACGGCGCGGGCTTCGAAAATTCCTTCCTCGCCTGGTTTTCGAAGATAACGCTGTACAAAATCGTCTGACATTACACTGGTCTTCATAATGGCGAAGTCGAATAAATTGCCAGAGAGGACAATAAAACCGGCGTTTTCTCTTAGGGGAGAAGCGTAAGGCCGAATAACCTCAGGGTCACGGCTTTGTCGCTGCGTAAGATTTTCGCGCATTGATTTACCGGTAACGGTTATAGCATCCGCAAGTAGTTCATCGGCATGTAGCAATTCCCACATGACTGCCGGCACGCCGCCACCACGATAAAAACGCTCGCCTAAGTATTTTCCTGAAGGTTGTAGATTCGCCAACAAAGGAATATTCATGCCGTGCTCAAACCAGTCTTCGGCAGTCAGCTCTACTCCAGCATGTTGTGCCATAGCCGACATGTGCGGTTGCGCGTTAGTCGAGCCTCCTATCGCTGATATCACTTTAATTGCATTGATAAATGCAGATTTAGTAAGAATTTTCGAAGGAGTTAAATCCTCATAGGCCATTTCAACAATTCGTTGACCTGTGTAGTAGGCCATTTGGCCTCGCTCACGATACGGTGCAGGAATAGCAGCACATCCGGTTAGTGACATTCCGAGTGCTTCGGCAACTGAATTCATGGTTAACGCTGTTCCCATGGTATTGCAATGGCCGGCTGATGGTGCAGATTCCATAGCTGCGTTTAAAAAACCATCGCGATCGATTTCTCCTTTAGCGTATCGCCGTCGTGACTGCCAAATGACGGTGCCGGACCCAACTAATTTCCCGTCATGCCAACCATCAAGCATCGGGCCACCCGATAAAACAATAGCTGGAATATCTACTGTAGATGCAGCCATCAAACCCGACGGGGTAGTTTTATCGCAACCGGTGGTGAGCACGACCGCATCAATTGGGTAGCCATATAGGGTCTCGACCAAGCTAAGGTATGCTAGATTTCGATCCAGTGCTGCAGTCGGGCGTTTACAATTTTCAAAAATAGGGTGAGTAGGAAACTCAAGCGGAATGCCGCCAGCCGCGCGAATACCATCTTTGACTCGTTTAGCTAGCTCGATATGAATACGGTTACACGGAGTCAAGTCACTGCCGGTTTGTGCGATTCCAATGATTGGCTTACCGGACCTCAGTTCCTCCGGCGTGGTGCCAAAGTTCATAAAGCGCTCTAGGTAAAGCGCGCAAAGATCTAAATGGTCTGGGTTATCAAACCAATCTTGAGAGCGAAACCGTCTTTTAGTTTTCATTCAACCCGAATAGTTTTACATGTCTAACCTTTTTAACAAGGATCGAGTCGATGGATCGAATGAATCAGCAGCGTCCACGCCGGAGTTTAACTCCCTCGCAAGGCGTTTCCCTAGTTCAACGCCCATCTGATCGAAAGAGTTGATTGAACAGATTAAACCAAAGCTCAGTGTGCGGTTTTCGTAAAAGGCTAGTAGTTGCCCTAAAGTGCTGGGGGTCAGTTTCTTCAAAATAGTGACCGCAGAGGGGCGTTCACCACTAAAAATTTTAGAATTTAGACAGACCTCTGATTTATCGTCTTCACCCGAGAGCGCTCTAACTTCATCAAGTGTTTGCCCTTTAAGGAGTGCTGCTGCTTGAGCAAGGCCGTTGGCCAATAGCTCACGATGGTGTGAACTATGGCCGTGATCAGGCTTTGCAACGAGAATAAATTCGGCTGGAATGATATGAGTTCCCTGATGCATCATTTGGAATACCGAATGTTGAACGTCCGTACCTACTCCTCCCCAGACAGCGGGAGATGTTTTACCAACTATTGGTGAGCCATCGATAGTTCGATCCTTGCCATTACTCTCGGTTTCGAGTTGCTGCAAGTAGTCAACCAGTGAGCGCAGACGAAAATCATATGGGAATACCGCCCGACTTGAGACACCTAGATAATTTACATAGTAGTGGTCCAGAGCGGCTGAGATAAAACATGCATTCTTTGTAAGAGGTGCATTTCTGAAGTAGTTATCAACTTCTTCAGCACCGGACAAGAAATCTCTAAATGCTTGTTTACCCAGTTCCAAAATCACTGACATTGATACTGATGACCATACTGAATAACGGCCACCGACCCATGATGGAAACGGTACTATGTTATCCGCCGGAATCCCTTGAGCGCGCGCGGCCTTAGGCGCGGCAGTTACTGCAAAAAGCCTACTACTTGAGTCCTCATTATTCTGTGCTTCGAGCCAAGCTCTAACAGAATTCATATTCATGAGAGTTTCTAAGGTTGTGAATGTTTTAGAAACAGCGATAACAAGAGTTGTTTTAGGGTCACAACTTTTAAGAATGTTATCGAGTGCGTGACCATCTATGTTAGATAAGAAGTGGATTGTCGCGGAAGGGCCTGTGAAGTGCGCCTCCAAGGCCTCATCAAGCAATTTCGGCCCTAGGAAAGAACCGCCAATACCGATATGGATAATGCTTTCAATTTTTGGGCTGGAGCAGTCGATCTTTTTCTTTAGTAGATCGTGAATAGATTCCAAATCGTTCTTCGCGGATTGCGCTTCTTTTAGCTGATTTGAGTTAACCTGAGGCGATTCATCGGCTCCGTTGTTTGATCTAAGCAGATGATGCAGTACCGCTCGGTCTTCAGAACTATTAACATTTTCGCCGCTGAAAAGTCGGTCTACGCAGCCACCGAAATCTCTTTGTAGATTATCGTCGGCATAAAAATCTACAAGTTCATGATCTACGTGTGTCTTGCTTAAATCGAAGGTGAGGTCAGCTACTTTAAAGGTAAAGTCGTCGACTCGGTTTCGATCTGAAAATTTGCGTTTGATGCCTTTCTCAAGGTCTTTGATCGCTTTTCGCTGGAGAATAGAATTCATTCTAACTAGGCTTACTTGGATAGCTTTATTTATGATTAAAGGAACAATGCCTAACTATTTATGCATCATCTTCTTGAAAATGTTTTCAAGTTTCACTTGATCAGCAACAAAGTTGCGGATTCCCTCACCAAGTTTTTCGTGAGCCATTGCGTTTTCGTTCAGCTGGGATCTAAATTCAATTTCAGATACCGGTGCAGGCTTTGCGATAACGTTAGCGCTAGGCGCAAGGTTTCTTTCCACTTTGTCAGTAGAGAGTTCCAATTGTTCTAAAAGGTTTGGGGAAACTGTGAGTTTATCGCAACCGGCGAGGCTCACGACTTGACCTGTATTCCTGAAACTTGCTCCCATTACAATCGTGGGGTAATCGTAGTTTTTATAGTACTCGTAGATTTCTTTAACAGATTGCACCCCAGGGTCTTCTTCTCCTTTGAAGGACGTATTAGGTTCTTGTGCAACATGCCAATCTAAAATTCGCCCAACGAATGGCGATATCAGATATGCCTTTGCGTCGGCGCAAGCAATAGCTTGAGTTAAGCAAAATACCAACGTCAAATTACAGTTGATATTTTCTCGCTCGAGAATTTCCGCAGCCTTGATCCCTTCCCAGGTGGCCGCAATTTTTATCAAAATTCGCTCCGAACTAATACCCGCATCTTCGTACAAAGCTATTATTTTACGCGCTTTTGCCACAGTAGCATCTGTGTCAAAAGAAAGCCGAGCGTCGACCTCAGTGGAAATTCTGCCAGGAATAATTTCTAGTATTGAGCAGCCTATTTCAACTGAAAATATATCCTGAGCTGCTTCCAAATTGTTGTTAGATTTTTCAATTGCGCTGGTTAAAGTAGGCGCTGCTGTTTCTTCACTCGCTACTTTGAGCAATAGTGATGGATTGGTCGTGGCATCATTTGGTAAGAATTTTCCAATTGATACGATGTCTCCTGTGTCGGCGACAATGTCAGAAAATTGTTTTATCGATGTAAGTTGGTTCATGTCTTTATGCCAGTAGCTAAGCGTATGTTTAGAGGTTTATGTATGGTCTTTCGAATGAGTCGCTTTTTGAGTCGGATGGCGGGCCATTTTTTATAAACAAATTCTTTTTTTGCCGAAAGCCACAGCGCTCGAATCATCAAAATAAAAGCTATCTCAGTAAAGTATTAAAGGGGCTTTTACTTTGAAAAGATCCACACCTTAGTATCAGTTTACTGAGATAGCTGAATATTCCCCTCAAGGAGGAAGGGGAACGGGCGATACAATAGCAGCCATTAGCTTAAATAGTCAATAAGACTATAACATATTTTGAACCTTAGTCGGTAATCCAACGGAGAAGACAAAACTTTATTGACGACAACATAAAACTTCTTTATAGTCATTATGACTATCAGTAATATATGCTGCGATGAACAGTAGTCGATAGTTGAGGCCGCAATACTTCCAGCGGGAGTGAGACTAATAATCAAAATAGGTTGTAAATGATGAAGAATGAGAAGGGTGGTGAATATTCACCAGATTTGAGGAGATCTGTTGTGTCGCTATGTGTTCTAGCGGCATGCTCAGGCAATGCGTTTTCGCAAACCGAAGCGGAGCCAACGACAACTTCTAGCGAGCAAGTCAGCGAGCTAGAAGAGGTCATGGTAATTGGCACTAAAGTCAATATTATGCGCGCTCAGGATATTAAGCGTAACGCTGATACGGTAGTCGATGCAATTTCAGCGTCCGACATTAATTCCTTACCTGATAAAAGCGTGCTCGAAGCGATTCAGAGATTACCAGGGGTTTCGATCGAAAGATTTGCGGCTGCTAATGATGCAGACCATTTTTCGGTTGAGGGTTCCGGAGTGGTTGTTCGAGGTTTGAGCCAAACAAGAAGCGAATTTAATGGGCGAGACGCTTTCGCTGCGAATAATGACAACGGACTAAGCTTCCAAGACATTCCTCCCGAGTTAGTTGGGGGAGTTCAACTCGTAAAAAATCAGACCGCTTCTTTAATTGAAGGTGGAATTTCGGGAAACATCAATATCATTACGCGTAAGCCCTTCGATAGTGATGAATCATTTGCGGCGTTCACTGCAAAAGCGAGTTATTCAGACGATATTGACGAGGTTACCCCTGCGCTGTCAGGTACTTACAGTACAAGATGGGAAAATGATGCAGGTGAGTGGGGTTTCCTAATTAACGCGTCGGCGGCGAATCTAAAGTCGCGTGCAGACGGCGTACAGCTCTATAATCATTATCAGCGTACTCCGAATACCGATACCGGCATCAATGGGATTAATAATCAGGTAGCGTTTGTTCCAAATGGCGCAAATATACGTCGCCAAGATTTTGATCGTGACCGAACAGGTGGCGCAATGAGCTTGCAGTGGAGAAGCCCAGATCAAGCGACTGAGGTTACTACTGAGTATCTTTATTCAGACTCACAAATAAATTGGGTTGAAAGGGCGCTGGAGTATCCCGACCAACCGTTTTCAGTGGGGCCTGGCCAAGGAACAGCATTAGCTCAGCCCTTCGATGGTGGATCATTTCAAATTGGTGAGAGCGGATTCTTCCAGTCAGGAATTCTTTCAAATGGTGCTGGTAACGGTGGCGGTCGATATTTAACTTATACGCGAGACAATCGTGAAGAATCGACTATTCAAGATTTTTCGATTAACGTTAAGCATGACTTCAGTGATCGTCTTAGGATGGCCGCCGACCTTCAATATGTTGATGCTGAATTTCAGCAGCTCGATGTTACAGCGATGTTCAACTTTTTTTCCGAGTTGGCGGTTAATGCATCTCAGGATATTCCATCTTTACAGTTCTTAGGTCGAGGTGGTGATGCTTCGCGGCTTTTGGACCCTACTGAGTTCTATTTTCGTTCAGCGATGGACCATGGCGAAGATGATGAGGCTGAGAGTGTTGCAGCCGAGCTTGAATTCGAGTTCGATTTGGAAGGTGATTTCCTCGAAAGTGTTGAAACGGGTATTCGTATAGCAAGCCGAGAGAATACTATTCGAGAGTCGAATTACAACTGGGGAAGCGTTTCCGAATCATGGAACGGTGGCACAACAACAGCTGATAGGATTCAAGCCTCAGATCCTAGTCTAGTAGAGGAATTTAGCTTTGGTGAGTTTTCAAACGGCTCTCAACTAAATGGGGATCAACGTTTTATTTTTCCGGCGTTCAGCCTCGTCGATATCGACAATTATGCGGACTACTTTTCTAGAATCGAGCCGTTTAAGAGTTCGGGTTCAAGTTGGTTTTCTTTAGGAAATAGACCGGGTGTTGTCGATGGTACTCTTTTCTTGCCAAGTGATATTTCGGTTTCTGAGCTAAAGAATCAAGCTGCATATGTTCAGTTTAACTTTGCCGGTGAACTCAATAATGGCAATAATCGGTTCTCTGGTAACGTTGGCCTGAGATACATTAACTACGATTGGGATTTGAATGGGTCTATTGGCTTACCGAACCCTATTTCTTCGAATCTACAGCAATTTATTCCAGCAGAGGACATCGCATTTACTGCAAATGGGGGCGGCTTAGTAGAAAACACGGTAAAAGACTCTTTTTCAAAGGTGTTACCAAGTTTAAATATCAAGTACGAGTTTACCGAGAATATTATTGGTCGGTTTGCTTTCTCTCAAGCGGTGTCTATTCCTGATTTACGTGACAAACGCAATACGCTTGGTATAAGTCGCGAGCTTATTGTCGAGAACCTAGATCCAAATGATTCCTCTTCCCCTGTTATTGGCGCTAGAGTTAACGGATATTCTGCTGGAGGAGGTAACCCGACTCTGAAACCAATCGAGTCGGATAACATCGATTTGACTCTCGAATGGTACTTTGCTGATACCGGATCCTTAACAGCGGCGTATTTCCGAAAAGACGCGGAAGGATTCTTCCGTTTTGGCCCAAGCACAATCCAGATTACTAACAACGATGTTACAAGAGACGTTCTTGTCAGCGGCCCGGTGAATGGAGAAGATGTCACTATCCAAGGTTTTGAGCTTGCATACACGCAGTTCTATGAAAATCTGCCGGCACCGTTTGATGGCTTAGGTCTGCAGGCGAACTATACGTACATTGATTCTGACGGGAGTTCTTCATCAGAGAACGCGCTAACTCCGGAAGGTCGTCAAGTATCAAACAATCTGGGTGTTTTTGACGGTCTGCCTACAGAAGGGCTGTCTGAGGACACTTTGAATTTGATACTTATGTACGAGAAAGGTCCTGTTTCTGCACGCGTAGCATATAACTATCGATCTGAGTATTTGTTGACGACGCGCGATGTGATTACGTTTGCACCTAATTTTTCTGGTTCTACCGAGCAAGTTGATGCGTCTTTTTCATACCAAATCAATGACAGTCTAAAAGTCGGTTTTGAAGCTAATAACTTGACGAACGAAACTAACCGTTTGTTCTCAGTTGTAAACCAAGACCTATTGTTAGCACCACGATCATATTTTGTTAACGACCGTCGTTATTCGATCACGCTATCTGGAAGTTTCTAACATAAGTTAGTTTTCAAGTAGTTCGCCGTTAGGGCGGGGTGCCGAGGTTTTCAGTATCCCGCTCTTTCTACTCTATTAGTTCGCCATGCTATGTTGTACGGACTGAATAAAAGAGTTATGGACTGCTTTGCATAGCAGTGAGCGTTTGTAACTGGTGTAAGCACTTTTACGTCAATGGAAGCCAGAAGTGAAAGTTGATATCAAAAAAATGAAGCAGATTGAGGAGATGATCAACGTTGATTTAACTCAATTTCTTCAGCATACCAATCTACAACATCAGCCTTTTGTAATGAGAGGGCTTGTTAAAGAATGGCCGATTGTACAAGCCGGATTAAAATCTGCACATTGCATGTTTGACTATTTAGGCACTCGAGCTAAACCAAGTAATGTAGAACTATTTGCTGTCGATAAATCCCATAGCGGCGCGCTTAAGTACGATTCAAATTTAGAGGAAACGTCCTTTGTTTCTAAAAAGGTTGACTACTCTTTAGCATTAGCACGTTTGTTCGATGTGGATGGTATAGCGAATGATCAAGATTGGTACATGGGCTCAGTCGAAGCTAGAAAAATAGCCGAAGGTTTCACTGCCGATAATAGAATTGATTGGTTTCCAAAATCAATAGAGCCAAGATTTTGGTTAAGCAACAAAGTTCAAGTATCGGCGCACTATGATACCTCCGATAATTTGGCTTGTTGTGTATATGGTCGGCGTCGATTTATCTTGTTCCCCCCCGATCAAGTAGGCAATCTTTATATTGGCCCGATTGACCAAACGTTAGCAGGCAGACCAGCTAGTTTGGTTGACTTCGCTGATGTTGACGAACAAAGGTATCCGCGTTTTTCAGAAGCGCTGGAGTCGGCTTCTTATGTTGATCTGTTTCCTGGCGATGTTTTGTTCATCCCGAATTTATGGTGGCACCACGTATCCTCTTTAGAAAGCGTTAATTTGTTGGTTAATTATTGGTGGAGTGATGCTAATTTTGGAGGAGGACGAGCTTATAACTCGATGCTGCATAGTATGTTAACGATAAGCCAGTTACCCAGAGCACAAAGAGCGGCATGGAAAGCATTTTATGAGCATTATGTATTCCGAACTCAAATTAACCCCGGTGACCACATACCTGAGTCTAAGCGTGGCGTTTTAGGGGAGATTACCCCTCAAATTTACGTGAAGATTGCTCAATATGTCGCCCGGTCCTTTAGAAAGAAAAACTAAGCCACTTAGATTAAGTTGTTATGAAAATGAATAGAAGAAATTTCGTCCTCGCGGCGTCCTTAGCTCCGCTTTCAGCCTGTGTTAAAACGCAAGCGATTTCCAGCGCGGTCAAATCCAGCGGTTTAGCCGAAGCCTACAGAGATAAGTTTCTGGTCGGTGCAGCCGTATCAACAGATACTTTGATGAATTCGGATGTCGCAGATCAACAACTTTTGAAATCTGAATTTAATTCTATTACGGCAGAAAACTGTCAAAAGTGGGAGGAAATCCACCCTGAATTAGATCGTTGGAATTGGGAGGCGTCCGATCGGTTTGTCAAATTTGGTATCGAGAACAAGCAACATGTGTTGGGGCATACGCTGGTATGGCACTCTCAAATTCCTGAGCATGTTTTTAGAGATTCAGATCAAAACTTGGCTTCTCCAGGCCTACTGAAAAGCAGGATGGAAAACCACATAAATACGCTCGTGGATCGCTACAAAGGCAAAATAGACACGTGGGATGTCGTGAACGAAATTGTCAGCGACGATGGCTATGATAAGTGGCGCGAAAGTGATTGGTACAAAATAATGGGGCCAGAGTTTTTCTATCATGCGTTTAAAACTGCTCATGCGGCGGACCCGAAGGCCGAGCTTTTGTACAACGACTACAATATGCACTACAAATCTAAGCAGGTTTTTTTAAAGCGTGCGCTTAGTGAAGCTTTGGATCGTGGAGTGCCAATACATGGAGTTGGTCTACAAGCTCATTACATGTTGGGAGAGCCTAGTATCGAGGAAATCGAAAGAGCAATCGAGGTGTACGCCGAGATGGGCTTGTCTGTGCATATTACCGAGCTTGATGTAGACGTATTGCCCGCTGCGTTTGAATATATGGGGGCAGAGATCTCGACGTCGTTCGAATACTCTGATGAACTCAATCCCTACCCAAATGGTCTTCCTGAGGCTGTTGCGGAAGAATTAGCTACTCGATATGCGGAGCTATTTAAACTATTTATTAAGCACAAAGATTCTATTTCTCGCGTTACAACATGGGGCACGACGGATGCCAATTCTTGGAAAAACAATTGGCCAGTTAAAGGGCGCACCAACTATCCATTACTCTTTGATCGATCCGGCAATCCTAAGAAAGCCTATCATTCGGTTTTAGGCCTTGTGAGTTAACCATTCGGATCAATTTATTACAGTCGAGATGACTGTAATTGTTTTATTATTCAAATTTAGAGTGAACAGATGAACATTTCCATCTCCAAAAAAATTAAAAACCCTATCTTACCCGGATTTAATCCTGACCCATCCATAGTTAGGGTGGGTGAAGATTTCTATATAGCAACTTCTACATTCGAGTGGTATCCCGGTGTGCAAATTCACCATTCGCGTGACTTAGTTAATTGGCGCCTGGTGTCGAGGCCGCTTAATCGACCAGATTTACTCGATATGATTGGCGAGCCCTGTTCTTGCGGTATTTGGGCTCCTTGCTTAACGTATTCCGATGGCCTCTTTCATTTGATTTATACCGATGTAAAGCGATTTGATGGAATAAAAGATACGCCTAACTTTTTAACCACTTGCGAGACTATCGATGGTGATTGGTCAGAACCGGTTTATTTGAATAACAGTGGGTTCGATCCATCTCTTTTTCATGATGATGACGGTCGCAAATGGTTAGTGAATATGGTTTGGGATTATCGACCAAACAAAAATCCATTTGGTGGCATCTATCTGCAGGAGTATTCACCGGATGAGAGAAAAATGATCGGCCCGGTCACTAATATATTCAAAGGCACCGACTTGGGGCTAACCGAAGCGCCTCACCTCTACAAGAGAAATGGCTACTACTATTTAGTCACGGCGGAAGGTGGAACGGAGTATGATCACGCAATGACAATGGCACGTTCAAAAACAATTGACGGGCCGTATGAAGTAGACCCAATCAAACATTTCGTTACTTCGAAGGATAACCCAGACCTTTATATCCAACGAGCTGGGCATGGTGATTTTGTTGAAACTGAAGATGGGCAAGTCTATGTTGTACACCTTTGTGGGCGTCCATTACCAGGCCCTCAAAGGCGCTGTGTTTTAGGTCGAGAAACAGCCATACAGGAGGCCTATTGGAATGAAGATGGTTGGTTGCGATTGAAAAATGGCACCAATGAACCAGACGATATTGTCGAGCACGCCGGTTTAGCGGCCTGTGAATGGCCTGATGAAAATCCGAGAACCACTTTTGAAGGCGAAGAGTTGCCGATCGACTTTCAATGGTTAAGAACGCCGTACAAGGACGAGCTTTTTAGTTTGACAGAGCGCCCAGGGTACTTAAGATTGTTTGGTCGAGATTCCTTAGGTAGTTGGTACTATCAATCTTTGGTGGCGCGACGTCAACAAGCGTTTAACTATAGATCCGAGACAAAAATAGATTTTTCTCCAGAGAGCTTTCTGCAAAAAGCTGGGCTGGTGAGTTACTACAACTCTCACAAATATCACTACTTCTATATCAGTATCAATGACGATGGTCAGCGAATTCTATCAATCATGAGTTGCGAGGGTGATCCTTCGCAAAATTTCATATTCCCTCTGTCTTCATCTGAATATGCAAGCGTTACCGACTCTGATGGAAACATCGTTATTCCGTCTAATGGGGCTGTTTATTTGAGGTCTGATGTAGCTGGTTCCGAGCTTACGTTTTCTTGGTCAATGGATGGAGACAACTGGAATCAAGTGCCATGTGTATTAGATCAGAGCTTGATCTCTGATCAGGCAGGAAAAGGCGCAGGTTGCAGTTTTACTGGTGCATTCACTGGCATGGCATGCCAAGACTTAGCCGGCACTAAAATCGCAGCTGACTTTGAGTATTTTGACTACATAGAACAGCCTTGAGCTTGATAGAACAGCCCTGAGCTCGATAAAACAGCCCTGAGCTACTCGAGTCGCCTTCGAATATCCTCGAGGATGCTGACGCTCTGCGAGTTTAATTTGATTTTAATCAAGTTAATGATGGCCCCGCGCAGAGTGTTTGCGTAGTGATGCAAGTGTGAACATTGAATTGAGAAAGGAGTGACGATCTAGTACGACTAGTTTCAAAGTTGCATATTGAGCCTTTTGAGCGGACTTTATGATAGTTTTGTTGCACGAGCGGTGAACTCTATTATCAATTTACTCTGAGGGGAGTCTAATGAAAGCCAATTTCTACGCTAGCCAAATCGAAAAGGTTATTGCCATGATCAAGGCCGGCAAGGGCGATGAGGCGAGTGATATTGGTATTCTGACTGCACAAGATTACGTTAATAAGGAACGTTTGCTGGCTGAGAAGGCAATGTTTCGAAAGTTGCCATTAATAGTTGCCCACAGTACCGAGGTAAGTAGTGCAGGTGATTTTATTGTCAGGGAATTAGATGGCCGTTCGTTTTTGATTGTGCGTGGTGACGATGGTGTTGCGCGGGCTTTTTACAATTATTGTCAGCACCGTGGTACCAAATTAGTGCACGAATCAGAGGGGTGCAGGAAGAGGTTTAGCTGCCCTTATCACGCATGGACATACGGTGTGCGCGGCAACTTGCTTGGTGTGCCTCGGTCGGATTTGTTCCCCGGCCTGAATAAGTCAGAGAAAGGTCTAAAACCAGTAACTTTAGAGGAGAGTTTTGGGTTTTTATGGCTAACGCAAGAGCCGACTAAAGCAGCCTCAGTGGAATCGTATTTAAGTGGTTTAAGCCCCGAGCTTACAGAATTGGACTTAGGCTCGTATCAGATATATTTCGATAAAACCCGCACTTTGAAAGCTAATTGGAAGCTGCCAATTTTCGCGTTTCTTGAGTCATATCACATTAGCACATTGCATCGAAATTCGATTGCCGACTTTTTTTACGAAAATATTGCGTACAGCGAACGTTTTCCGCCACACATTCGCTCTTTTGTACCGCGTAAGAATGCGCTCGAATTGGCTGATGCAGACCTCAGTGCACGGAATATTTCTGAATATATAACGCCAACTAACATCGTGTTTCCAAACGTGTGTATGATCGCGCATCCAAGCAGCTACACTATTATCTCAATGTTTCCAGGGCAGACGCCCGGGACCAGTATCTGGCGACATATGTTATTGGTTCCCGAGATACCTAAAACAGATGCAGAACGTGCACATTTTGATAAAACCGTTGCTGTACTTGATGGTATTACCTACGAGAAGGAAGATTTTTGGATATCCGAGCAGGCACAAGAAGGCATTAATGCGGGTGCAATTGAAGAGTTGGTACTGGCTAAGAATGAGTATATGTTGAAAGTATTTGCGGACACCGTAGCTGAGTGGTCGCAGGCCTAGCTGGTTCTTATTAAAGCCTTAACCTTTACCGAGCAAGACATATACAGCGCCGGTGCCGCCATCATTGGCGGGGGTTGAGACAACCGCAATAACATGTTGATTTTTACTTAACCACCCAATCAACATATTCTTTAACACTGGCTTTCGGCCCGCTGAGTTACGCCCTTTGCCGTGCACAATTCTTACCGCTCGCACATTGTCTCGCGCGCACTCATTGATAAAACCGTGCGTTTCTTGTTTGGCTTCTCCAGCAACGAGACCATGCAAATCCAGTTCGTCCTGAATGGCGTAATCGCCGCGGCGCAGTTTTTTTAGCAAGCGGCTTGAAAAGCCCGACCGCAAGAACTTAAGCTCATCGCCACTTTCAAAGCTAGCGCTTTCGTCAGACTCCTCGAGCAATTCTTGCATTACGCGCTGATCATCCAGTTGTCGTTGTCTAGGCGTTGGGTCAGCTGGCTTTCGGTAGGGCGTGATTTTATCTTGTTTTAGTGGCTTAACGCCCATGTCGAGCAACTGCGCCAGCTCCTCAGGGGTGGCGCAGTCAGGTTTGGAATCGTCATGAGGGGGCATGGTTCTATTATGCCGTTTCGTCGTAAAGGTTGTGTCGCTTACTCAGCGCCTTTTAAGTATTTATCAGCGTCTAAAGCGGCCATACAACCGGACCCGGCAGATGTGATCGCTTGGCGATATACGTGATCCATTACATCGCCGCAGGCAAACACCCCAGGCACACTGGTTGCCGTTGCATTGCCAGCCGAACCGCTCTGCACTGTAATATAGCCACCAGCCATATCCAATTGACCTTCAAAAATTCCGGTGTTCGGGCTATGGCCAATCGCAATAAAAGCACCATCGGCATTGAGTTCTTTAATGCTGTCGTCTTTGGTGCTTTTGATGCGGACACCTGTCATACCCATTTCGTCGCCAACAACTTCTTCTAATGTGTGGTCCCACTCGATGTTAACATTGCCGTTTTCGGCTTTCTCATTGATGTGGTCGACTAAAATGGCTTCAGCGCGGAACTCATCACGACGATGAATGACCGTGACCTCCGACGCGATATTGGACAGGTAAAGTGCCTCTTCGACTGCGGTATTGCCGCCGCCGACCACCACAACGGGTTTGCCTTTGTAGAAGAATCCGTCGCAGGTAGCGCAAGCGGATACACCTTTACCCATAAACGCTTCTTCTGAGGGAAGGCCAAGGTATTTTGCTGATGCACCAGTAGCGATAATCAGTGCATCGCACGTATAAGAACCCGCATCTCCAGTGAGTTTGAATGGTTTTTCACCCAACTCAACGGTATGGATGTGGTCAAACACGATCTCAGTTTCGAATCGCTCAGCGTGGCGTAGCATGCGCGCCATCAATTCATTTCCATCGACGCCTTGATCATCACCAGGCCAGTTATCAACTTCGGTGGTGGTGGTGAGTTGGCCGCCTTGCTGCATACCGGTTATTAATACTGGGTTCAGGTTGGCTCGTGCAGCATAGACAGCGGCACTGTAGCCAGCTGGGCCGGAACCGAGAATGAGAACCTTGCAGTGTTTTGCGTCAGACATGAGGGAGTTGCTCCAAATTTGAGTAGTATTTTTGCGGTGGATTTTAATGAATTTATACGTCTTTTAATAGTAATTGTGAGCTTCATTTCAAGCCCTGCCTAACAAAACCTTAGGAAAGATGTTATTCCCTATTTTTCGCGTTAGAATAAGGCGTTTTAGGGGATAGCGGATCTGTAATAGGACCAAAAGAAAGAGATGCCACAGGCAAAACGAAAACAAGTAAAAGAGTCGACTGAGGGGTTGCTGTCGCCACGAGTACAGGAGTTGAGCTCTGAAATAGTGGTGGTGGTAAGTGCGTTTATTTCTATTTATGCGCTGTTATCTTTGCTGACGTATAACCCAGTTGACCCGGCGTGGTCTCATAGTGGCGGGCATGGGCGCGAGGTAAGCAATCTTGGAGGGTCATTTGGCGCGTATTTTTCAGACATGTTATTGCATGGTTTTGGATACATTGCCTTTTTAGTTCCGATTATGATTTTGGCTTTGGGTATTAGCTATTTTCGTAATCGTCATGACACCTCTGAGCCTTCATATTTAAATCGAGTGCTGGTTGCAATCGGATTCTTAATTACCGTTATGGGTGGGTGTGGGCTTGAAAACTTGCATTTCAACCATTGGGCCGAATCCAAGCATTTTAATGCTGGTGGTTATCTAGGCGGTTGGTTGAATGGAGGCTTGGTTGAGTTGTTTGGTCAGCTTGGTTCTACCTTGATGATGGTGACCTTATTTCTTACTGGAGTTACGATCTTTTCTGGATTGTCTTGGTTTAAGCTAATGGACTCAATAGGGGCGGCCATTTTCAAGACGATTGAGAATTTTCACGAGCGGCGTGAACAGAAAGAAGACAGAGAGATTGGCGCGAAAGCACGTATTGTTCGTCAAGAAACCGTTACCGAACTCAAAGAGAAGGTAAAGATTGCGCCGACTATTAAGCCCAAGATTGCACCAGCGCTGGCTAAAAAGGAGGACAGTGGCCGGATGGAGCGAGAGAAGCAGGCCAACTTGTTTGATACCATGCACAGCTCAAATGATGCTTTGCCCGCACTATCGTTACTTGATCCGCCTGAGCCGCAGGCATTCGGTTATTCTGATGAAGAGTTAAATGCACTTTCTGTGTTGCTGGTTAAAAAGCTTGCCGATTTCAATGTGTCAGTTGAGGTAGTCAGCGTTCATCAAGGGCCGGTTATTACTCGCTTCGAAATTGACCCAGCGCCAGGCATCAAGGCGGCGACGATTACCGGTTTAGCGAGGGATTTAGCCCGAGCTATGTCGACGGTGAGCGTTCGAGTGGTTGAGAATATCCCTGGTAAGTCGTACATCGGTATTGAAATACCCAATGAGTCACGTGAGATTGTGCGCCTAGTTGAAGGTTTGTCGTCTAGCCAGTTTGAAGATATGAGTTCGCCATTGGCTTTAGTGCTTGGGAAAGACATCAGTGGCAAAACTGTGATTGCCGACCTGGCGAAAATGCCACACGTACTAATTGCGGGAACCACTGGTTCCGGTAAGTCGGTTTGTATTAATGCGTTGATCTTAAGTCTTATATACAAGGCTACGGCGCAACAGGTTCGCATGATTATGGTTGACCCGAAGATGCTCGAACTTTCGGTGTATGAGGGTATTCCGCATCTGATGTGCCCCGTGGTGACCGACATGAGCGAGGCTGCTAATGCGCTGCGTTGGAGCATCGTAGAAATGGAGCGCCGCTACAAGCTTATGTCTGAGCTAGGCGTAAGGAATTTGGCCGGTTATAACCGCAAGATTAAATTAGCCGAAGAATCCGGTAAGCCCATTTTGGACCCGATGGTACGAGAGGGTCAGGTGGCTGAACCATTGCAAGAGCTGCCATGTTTGGTGGTTATTATTGATGAATTGGCCGATTTGATGATGTCAGTGGGCAAGAAAGTAGAGGAGTTAATTACACGCTTGGCACAAAAAGGGCGGGCGTCAGGTATTCACTTAGTATTGGCGACTCAGCGGCCATCGGTTGATGTGATCACCGGCTTGCTAAAGGCGAATATCCCAACGAGAATAGCGTTTCAAGTGTCTTCCAAGGTGGATTCGCGCACGGTGATTGATCAAATGGGCGCCGAGATGCTGCTTGGCCATGGAGACATGCTTTATGTACCTCCGGGTACCAGTTTGCCTGAGCGCGTACATGGTAGCTTTGTTTCGGATAAAGAAGTTCATGAAGTGGTTCAGTCGCTTAAAGGCACGTCTAAACCTGAGTATGATGAGTCGATCTTAAGCGCGCCCAAAGAAGTGAATGATGCATTGCCTAGTGCTTTTCGTGACGAAGCGGTTAATGATGACCCCGAGAACGACCCGTTATACGACCAAGCGGTAGAATTTGTGACGCGCACTCGCAAAGCCTCTATTTCGTCTGTGCAACGCCAACTTCGTGTTGGCTACAATCGAGCGGCGCGCATGATCGAAACTATGGAAATGACTGGCGTGGTAACACCTGCCGAAGAAAATGGGCGTCGTGAAGTGTTGGCTCCACCGCCACCAGAGGATTAAATGTCCGTTGCGAGAATCTAGAGTGAGCTTTGCTATGAAACAAATATTGATGGTGTTGCTATTTAGCGTGTTTAGTTTGAACACTCAGGCGTCCGAAAAAGAGCTGCGCGGTTTTTTTACTGGCGTAACGACTTTGCAAGCGAACTTTAGTCAGCGAGTGAC
>CALKRK010000156.1 GCA_937989675.1 uncultured Arenicella sp.
TCTATTTTTGTTGCATGGCTGGATGGACTGTGGCATCACATTTAAATACGTTGCCGAATCGTTAGCGGATTCATTTTTTGTTGTTGCACCTGACTGGCGTGGCTTTGGAAACACTGAACATGCCCAAGGTTATTGGTTTCCCGACTACTTTGCGGATCTTGAAGAAATTCTAGACCACTACACGCCCGATCAAGCGGCCCGGATAGTTGGTCACAGTATGGGGGGGAATATTGCGTTAATGTATGCGGGTATTCATCCGGAGCGGGTGCAAGGTGTTATGAGCTTAGAAGCGCTGGGTATGGCGCCAACACAGAGCACAGATGCACCTAAAAAGTATCGCCAATGGATGCAGCAGATACTCAGTGGAGAAGCGACTAAAATTTACCCAAACGCAAGCGTGTTTAAAGAATCTATTCGAAAAGGTAACCCGAGTCTCTCAGAAGCGATGGTGAGTGAGTTGGTAGACTACTGGGGTGTAGCAGTTGGAGAAGAGGGCGCTTATCGGCTGCGCCATGATCACGCTCATCGCTATACTAACCCGGTACGTTACAATTTTGATGATGTTGTCGAGCTTTGGCAACAGGTTACCGCGCGCGTCGGGCTAGTGATGGCGGAGCAATCGAGTCTTTACACGATGTTTAAGAAGCTGGGGCGCCTCGATCAAGGTATCGACGTGCTCAATATTGCCAAAGCAGACTACACTTTGATATCCGATTCAGCGCACATGCTGCATCTGGAACAGCCAGAGAAAACGGCTGATTGTATACGACGGTTTTTCGTGTAATGTTGAGATCTAGAGTTTACTAATTTCCTCTATTTCCTTTTCAATTTCCTCTATACGGGCACCTAGCCTTGCTCTTTGATATTCGGTTTTAGTGAGCCTGAACGCGCGTTTGTATTGGCGGATCGCAAACTCATAATTGCCACGCAGATAATGGTATTCACCGCGAGAATGAAACGAACGGTATCTGTCTCCAGTTTCCCCAAACGCGCGTGATAGTAAAATGTGAAAGTAAGGCTCGTTAGGATCATTTTCAATCGCCGACTGCAGTATTGGTATGGCTTTATCATTGTGGCCGGTAAGTACCAATGCATTGGCGTAGTAAATGTCGACTAGATGATTCCCTTTACTGGATTGTTCTTCGTAGAGCTCTTCTAGTATATCTAAGCCACGTTGTATCTTGCTGGCTTCGAGCTCATTATCCGCATAGATCAGTTTCACGCTGACGTTATCCGGGTAGTCTTTAAGGATTGCTTCGATGGCGGTGCGCGCTTCGGCGAATTCGCCGTTCCCAGATAAAGCCAGCGCATGACCATAACGAGTTGCAAGGCTATTGTCACCTTGTGCCATTTTACTTTGGAATTGATCGCGAATCGCTGCCTTATCGTCACTGTATGCGGCGATCGCTTTGGCTTTCATTAAAAGAAATTCGTCTTGTTGTTGTTTGCCAGCTTTCGGGTATGCGCGCACGCGTTCGGCAGTTTCGGCAATGCGATTAATAGTCAGTGGGTGAGATCGTAAGAACTCAGGGGCGTGAGACTCGCTAACACGGCTTTCATCAAGCAGTCGTTTAAAGAACACAGGCATGGCGGCGGGGTCAAATCCGGCGCGGCTTAGCAATCTAATGCCGAGAGAATCTGCTTCCGCTTCATAGGCGCGGCTATAACTGAGCTTGCGGTCAATAATACTGGCTTGCGATACACCAATTGCGGCCTGCGCTGCATCAGCACCGCCAGCCGCAGCAGCGGCAAGTAGTGCCCCTATAGCGAGCCAGCTATCGTAACGAGATGCTTCTAATTTGCGCGAAATGTGGTGCTGTGTAACGTGCGAAATTTCATGGGCGACTACCGAGGCCAATTCACTTTCGCTTTCTGATTTAGTGAGAATGGCCGTATGCATCGCTATATGCCCACCTGGCACAGCGAAGGCATTGATCACATTATTATCAATCAAATAGAACTGATAGTCTTTATTGGCGTCATCGCTAACGGCCAGCAACTTATCACCAAGTTTATTGATATAGTTTACAAGCTCGGGGTCAGACACATAAGGGAGACGATAACGCGATTGTCGAATAAACGCTTTGCCGAGCTGCTCAGCTTCATAGTCGGATAAAAAATTCGCTGCATTTGAACCAAGGTCTGGTAGCTGATCAAAATTGTCTTCTGGCACGCGCTGTGCATGAGAGCTAGCTGCGTTAAAACTGACCGCCAGTGCGACCATGATTGTTCGCAATTTACTTGTGATGTTGCGTTGAATTGTCAAAACTCTATACCCATTAAGTTTGAACCTAGCTATCCAGCTCGCGCCAACCCTGCTTTCATGCTCACTGAGCCAAACCCCTGGTTAGGCTTGTAGTTGCGGCAAGGCTTGTTACTATACGGACCTGAAGTCAGGTGCAAGTATTGCTAAATATTACACCATGACTGTGAAACCGACTATTAAACTCATGAAAGATCAATTTGAACTTGCTCAAACTTTGGACACCTGTGGCTTGCGCTGCCCAATTCCTTTGTTGAAAGCTAAACAAGCCCTCAAGTCTATGCGCAAAGGTGAGTATTTAGAGGTGTTGTCGACTGACCCTGCGGCCAAGGGCGATTTTGACGCTATGCTAAAGCATTTACCGCACGAATTGGTTAGCTATTCATTCAACGACGCGTCACCGCGCGTTGACCGTTTTGTGATTTGTAAGGGGTGAACTATGTACTGTTATGTTTATAAGGGCGAGAGGAAAGATGATCATTATGTGTATTTGCCAAATGCCTTTGATGCTGCTGAGCCGCCTACTGATTTGCCTGAGGCGATTTTAAATTTGTTAGGTGAGCTGTCGTTGGTTCTGGAGTTTGAACTAAATGCGGACCGAAAATTGCCTCAAGCCGACGCTAGGCAAATCATCAGTGATATTCAATCGCAGGGTTTTTATCTGCAGATGCCTAAAAAAGATATGGTGGTTGAAGAAGACCGCTATTTTAATTAAAAGTGCTCCTAAATGAACATTAACGTGCTGGTTACTGGTGGTCTGTACTCAACGCAATGCGCTTACAGCGCTTGGCGATTTTGTCGCGCAGCGATAGAGGCTGGTCATAAGATTAGTCAGGTATTTTTCTATCAGGACGGTGTATCTCAATCGACAAACCTTTCTGTACCGTTAGCGGATGAATTTGATGCAGTTAATCAGTGGGCCGAATTTTCAGCACAACATGGTTGCGAATTGGTGGTGTGTGTATCGGCCGGTGAGCGGCGCGGTGTGATTGGCGCTGAGCAAGCCGGTGAGTTTGGGTTGCCTGGGTCTAATATGCATGCCGCATTTCGTGTGGAGGGCTTGGGTGTACTGCAGGCCGCAAGCCTTGAAGCGGATCGAATGGTGACCTTTAAATGAATGCGCAAAAGCTAATGCTTGTGTTTACGTCTGCACCGTATTCTAATTCTAATGGGCAAGAAGCGTTGGATGTAGCGTTGATCGGCGCTGCGTTTGAGCAAGACGTGTCGTTATTGTTTTTGCATGACGGTGTGTTTCAAATAAAAGCAGGCCAACAAACAAGCGCTGGGATAAAGCAAACCACCAAGGCGTTCGCTGCGGTGAATGACTTTGGTATAGACGATGTGTACGTGCATGACCTGTCTTTAATCGCTCGCGGTTTAAATACTGAAGACATGATGGTCGACGTTAAGGAAATCGATACTAAAGCGATAAGCTCATTGCTGAATCAACATGACAGAGTGCTTACGTTTTGACTACGTTATTTACCCTTAATAAATCTTGGTACGATTCAGCTTGGCTTTACGAACAGCTTGTTTTCGCCAGTGAGGGCGATGTGGTGCTGTTGATGGAAGATGCCGTTTTAGCGCTCGGCTCGCCGATTACTTTAGCTTCATTTCTGGCAAAGTGCTCGTCGGCCAATATTGCTGTTTATGCTCTGATAGATGATGTATCAACGCGTGGGATTTCCAATCAATACCCCAGCGTGAATTTGTTAGGCTATAACGGCTTTGTCGACTTGTTGATTGAAGCCGATAAGCAGGTGGCTTGGTAATGAGCGACTATTCTATTGAGTTTGAGGGGCAGCACTATGCGACTGACGTGCAAGGTTTTTTGAAAAACCGCTTGGCTTGGTCTGAGCCGCTTGGTCGTTATATGGCATCGTTGGATAACGTTGTGCTGACTGAGGAACATTGGGAAATCATTCATTACTTCAGGGAGTACTACGAGGACTACAACATACCCCCACCCATGCGTATGGTTATTCGGGTGTTTAAAAAAGCTTTTGGTGAGGAACATGCCAATAGTCGTTATCTGCATGCATTATTTCCAGAAGGGCCAACCAAAGCGGCCAGCAAATTTGCAGGCTTACCAAAACCGAAAAATTGTAAATAGCCGCAATTGCGAAAAGAAGTGCTGCTGTTTAAATCCGTTTAAGGCTAGGTTGAGAGTTTGTTAAAAGCTCAGAGTTGCTCTGCTTTTCGTAAAATAAACCAGAACACGTAACTCCAAACGCGATAAAATTCGCGCTATGAAATTCGTAGATGAAGCTGAAATAACCGTTCAGGCAGGAAATGGTGGCCATGGCGCCCTGAGTTTTCGCCGTGAGAAATACATACCCAGAGGTGGCCCGGATGGTGGCGATGGAGGTAGAGGTGGCAGTGTCCAGTTACTGGCTACCGAAGGCTTAAACACGCTGGCCGATTTTCGTTTTGTTCGGCACTATCAAGCTAAAGGCGGGCAAACCGGCGGCGGTAAATTAAAAACCGGCCAAAGTGGCGAAGACCTAATCGTAAAAGTGCCGGTAGGCACAATGATTTACGATGCACAAACCGAAGAGATAATTGCGGATTTAAATGAATCAGAACAATCGGTAATTGTAGCGCAAGGTGGCGAAGGCGGTTTGGGGAATACGACGTTTAAGTCGAGTACCAACCAGGCACCTCGCAAAATCACCAAAGGCAAGCCGGGTGATGCGCGCACCCTACGCCTTGAACTCAAAGTGTTGGCAGATGTTGGCTTGTTAGGTTTGCCAAATGCGGGTAAATCTACTTTTCTCAGATCAGTCTCTCAGGCAACACCCAAAGTGGCCAATTATCCGTTTACAACCTTATATCCAGAATTAGGTGTGGTGAGCTTGGGCGTTGGCAGCAGTTTCGTTATCGCCGATATCCCCGGTTTAATCGAGGGCGCATCGGAAGGGGCTGGTTTAGGTATCCAGTTTTTGCGGCATTTGGCGCGTACCAAATTATTGCTACATATTGTTGATATCGCGCCGTATGGAGATGAGGAAGCTAATTTGCTTAACGATGTAAACACCATTGTCGGCGAGTTGAATCATTACAGTGAACAGGCTGGAGCCGACTTAGATAAGCTTGATCGATGGTTGGTAATCAACAAAACGGATGTGGTGCTTGATGAGGATCGTGAGCGTATCTCGCAAGAACTAATTGCGGCGCTGAATTGGCAAGGGCCGGTTTATACCATTAGCGCAATTAGCCGCAACGGCACACAAGCGCTTTGTAATGACATTATGAATTACCTTGAAGCTGAACAGAAAGCCTTAGAAAAAGAGGTGTTTGTTTCTATTCCGCAAGAGGAGCAAGAGGGTTCGCAATGACGCAAAGTAGGGCATCGCTCAATGGCCATAAGCGATGGGTGGTGAAGATTGGTAGCGCCTTACTAACAAATGACGGTAAAGGCCTGCATGTTGCACTGATCAATCAGCTTGCCGATCAAATAGCGTTCTTGCGTGATAAGGGTGTGGAAGTTGTGTTGGTGTCATCAGGCTCAGTGGCGGCGGGCGTAAGCCAACTTCGCATGAAGTCTAGACCAGTCAAGGTAAATGAGTTACAAGCCGCAGCGGCGGTTGGTCAGGCTTCCTTAGTGCGGCATTACGAAGAGGCATTCCAGCCCTTTAGTATTAATATCGCGCAGGTTTTACTGACGCATTCTGATATAGCGAATAGAGAGCGTTACTTGAACGCCAGAAGCACGTTGACGACCTTGCTTGGTTTAGACGTGTTGACCGTTGTTAACGAAAACGACACCGTTGCTACTGACGAAATTTGTTTTGGTGACAACGATAGCTTAGGAGCTTTGGTGACGAATTTGGTGGATGCCGATTTGCTAGTAATTCTGACAGATCAAAACGGTTTATATACTGCGGACCCAAGATCAAACCCTGATGCTAAATTGCTTAACGAAGTTCAGGCGGCTGATGAAAGTTTGTTGGCTATGGCATCCGGCGGAACGAGCTTGGGGCGTGGCGGAATGGTAACTAAGTTAACTGCCGCGCAAAAAGCGAGCCGTTCGGGCGCTTCTACGATTATCGCGAATGGGCGTGAAGAACAAATATTGGAACGTTTGTATAGTGGTGAAGAACTTGGAACTTTATTGGTGGCAAGTGACCGCGTTAATTCTCGTAAACAGTGGATGGC
>CALKRK010000157.1 GCA_937989675.1 uncultured Arenicella sp.
ATTGGCAAGAAGGCATCCGCATGGGGCTAGCCTCAATCAGGTTGGCATCTCAACCGGCGCTGGCTGGTATTAAACATGGTAACCGCCTAGAACAAATTATTGCACGTAGTCAGTGGCAAAATGATTGGCAAGAAGCCTTACTTTGTAACCAGGCTGGCGGCGTTGTTGAAGCCACACAAAGCAATGTGTTTATTGTTCGTGATGGTACGCTTTTGACCCCAAGTCTAGACCAATGCGGCGTAGCTGGAGTAATGCGAGAATGGGTGCTCACTAATGCACACGAGGTTGGAGTCGACACCACAATTGTGCCATTATCGATCTCCGAAATTGAAACCGCTGATGAGGTTTTTCTCACCAATTCACTGATTGGTTTGTGGCCTGTAAAACACTTTCAAAAATCCCGATATCAGAAGTATGACCTTGCGCGTAAACTTCTGAATTTAATGAAAAAAAATGAAGTTATTCCGAATTTTTAGGCTTACGTTTTACGCGGTGTTTATCACCTCGTTGGCACTCGGCTATTTTATCTATATCAATACGCTTTCCAAGCCCTTGGAAAATCGTGAGATGACCCTGATTATTCCGCAAGGCGTTGGCATTAGTTGGCTGGCGAATCATTTGGAAAAACAAGGCGTGATCGATAATCGCTATGTGTTTCGCGCTTACACCTGGCTGAATATGCGCAACGTGAACATTAAGGCTGGCGAATATACATTGGTTGATGTTGATAACATTCAAGACTTAGTCGCCAAAGTAGATCAAGGCAAGGTGATTCAGTATGCGATTACTCTGGTTGAAGGCAAAACATTTAAAGAGTATGTCTCACAGCTCAAATCTCAGAAAACCTTGATTGATGAGTTAGGCGAGATGAGCAACGCACAAATAATGCGCAAGCTTGGTTCTCCCGGAAAGAACCCCGAAGGCTTATTTGCGCCGCAGACCTATTTTTTTCAGAAGGGCGACACTGACCTAGATCTGCTAAAACAGGCACACGATCGTTTAAACGTAGTGCTGGAGCAAGCATGGGAAAATCGTTCGGAAGAGGTGCAAGTTAAATCCGCGTATGAGCTTCTTATTCTCGCCTCCATTATCGAAAAAGAAACAGGCGCCGCGCATGAGCGGCCATTGATTTCCGGTGTGTTTACCAATCGATTACGCATCGGTATGAAATTGCAAACAGATCCAACCGTTATTTATGGCATGGGCGAGCGCTACAAAGGCAATATTCGCCGGCGAGACCTGACTACGGACACCGAATACAACACTTATACACGCTACGGTTTACCGCCCACCCCAATTGCCATGCCTGGCGAAGCCGCGATATACGCCGCCGCCAATCCAGAGAAAACCGATGCTCTGTATTTTGTTGGTAAAGGCGATGGCACCCATCAATTTTCAAAGACACTAAAAGAGCATAATAACGCGGTAATTAAATACCAACTGGGCGGCAAGCCTCGTAAATTTTCCTCTAACCCAGAAAAAGGCTAGAGAATGTCGCAGGGCAAATTTATTACCGTAGAGGGCCAAGACGGCGCCGGCAAATCAACCAATGTTGAAGTGGTTAAAGGTAAGCTAACGCAGCAAGGCATTTCATTTATCCATACACGTGAACCGGGTGGCACAGAGTTCGGTGAGAAAGTCAGAGAGCTATTGCTTAACTCAGGCGATGAACAGCTTGGTGATCAAGCGGAACTATTGCTGATTTTTGCAGCAAGAGCACAGCATTTGAAGCAAGTTATTCAGCCCGCAATTGCACGTGGCGATTGGGTATTGTGCGACCGCTTTACCGACGCAACCTACGCGTACCAAGGTGCTGGCCGTGGGCTTGAACACAGCACGATCGAGACCTTAGAAAACTTAATTCAAGGCGAGCTGAGACCTGACCTGACCTTGTTATTAGACTTACCTGTTGAAGTTGGTGAAAGCCGGGCAGGGCAGCGCAGCAAGCCTGATCGTTTCGAACTACAAAAGCTGGAATTCAAACAACGGGTAAGAGATTGTTACCTAGCACGAGCGGCATTAGAACCTGACCGAATTAAGATTGTTGATGCAAGTCAGTCTCTCGAAGAAGTCGAAAGCTCAATAGTTAGCGCAATCGATGAGTTTGTTGTGAGCAGCAAATAAGGTAATTCGATGGCAAATTTCATACCAACGATCCACCCTTGGAATCAAGAGACCTGGCAAAACTTAACGCTTGAACCCGAGCGTGCAAATCACGCGTTACTCTTTAACGGTGATGCCGGGCTTGGCAAGCAAGACATCGCGTTTGCTTTGGCTCATTTCGTGTTAACCGACAACCATAGTCAATCAGAAAGTCTGTTTGACGCAGGCTCTCACCCTGATTTGCATGTGGTCATGCCTGAGTGTGAAGTTGGCGATGATTTACTAGGGTCGTTCGCAAAACGTTACTTGGAAATTCATAGTGGTAAGCCAAAGAAAACCATCACTATTGATCAAATAAGGCGCCTTTCGCAAGCGCTGACTACACACCCGCACATTAGCACGCATCGAGTAATCTTAATTTTTTGTGCTGAAACAATGAATCGAAATGCGGCAAACGCGCTACTCAAAAGCTTGGAAGAACCGCCAGCGAATACACTGTTTGTAATAGTCAGTGATGAGCTTTCCAAATTAGCAAAGACTGTGCGTAGCCGTTGCAGCCTAGTTAACTTTCGTGCGCCAGATGCTGAAGCCGCACGAGTGTGGTTAGCCATGCAAAACTCCGTTCCCGAAGCCGAGTTAGATACTTATCTGGCAATGGCTAACAATCACCCTCTGCAAGCCATCAAGCTCTATAAAACCGACTACCTTGGTTCTTTAAAATCCGTGTTCACTGACGTCAACGGCTTATGGATGCGGCGTTCAGAGGTCACTCAAGTGGCTAAGAGCTGGCAAGGTTTGGGAGGGCTGAAAGTCGTTGATATTCTGCAAAAGCTAACAACAGATTTATTACGCTGTAGACTAACTCAATCGCCTCAGAATGTGTTTTTCCCGGTGCAGATATCATGGGTTCAATCCAGCAGCGCTAAGCTTTCAAAAACCAAGTTGCTGGCGGCCATCGACGAGCTCAACTACGCAAAACGCATGCTCGCAACAACGGTTGATGAGCTTTTGGTGCTCGAAACAGTTTGTAATAAAATGAAAAACTTGCCAGTTTAGATTATCCCCTTACGCTTAAACTTATTGAGCTTCGGCTCGAATAGCGGTATAACCCAGTAATGACAGATCAATCACCAACAAGCGCACCTGAAAAAGCTCGCAATTCGGTTATCTCGATTGCGATCAAAGACAAGCAGGCGCTTTATATGTCTTATATGCCATTTGTTAAAAATGGCGGTCTTTTTGTGCCCACTAAAAAAGACTATGACCTAGGGGATGAAATGTTCCTATTGGTGAAAATTATGGATGAAATTGACCCAGTTCATATTTCAGGTAAAGTAATTTGGATAAGCCCTCCAGGCGCGTTAGGTAATCGGCCACGTGGAGTAGGGGTTCAATTTGTTGGTGACGACGCCCGATCAACCGTTAATTTGATCGAATCAAAACTAGGCGCATCCGTCTCTCTCACACGCTCTACCCACACAATGTGATTTAACCGCTTCAAACGCCAGTAGAAGTACGCGCGTTACCTATAGAAGAAAAACTCATGCAGCTTGTCGATTCTCATTGCCACATCAACTTTGATGAACTTTATCAGCGCCTGCCTGATCTTTTGTCTAATGCGCGGCTCAACGATGTCTCACACATGCTATGTGTTTCGGTAAATCTTGAAGACTTTCCCGAAGTAAAGGCACTTGCCGATCAATACGATCACATTTTTGCGTCGGTTGGAGTGCACCCTTGTTATGAAGATGTGCGCGAACCAAGCGTCGAAGAGCTAGTGGAGATAGGCCAAGATGAAAATATTGTCGCTATCGGAGAAACAGGCCTCGATTACTTTCGCGTTGAGGGCCAAGACATGGGCTGGCAACAAGCGCGTTTCGTACGCCATATAAAGGCCGCAAAAACCGTAAACAAGCCGCTTATTATTCACACGCGCAGCGCAGCGGATGACACAATGCGCATGCTCAAAGAAGAGGGCGCTGATACCTGCCGCGGTGTAATGCACTGTTTCGCAGAAGACTGGGAAGTAGCTAAGAAAGCATTGGACCTTGGTTTTTACATATCGTTTTCAGGCATCGTCACCTTCAAAAGTGCAAAAAATGTACAAGAAGTCGCAGAAAAATGCCCTATAGATCGTGTTTTGGTTGAAACCGATGCACCTTATTTAGCACCTGTGCCTCTGAGAGGCAAAACGAATGAGCCAGCTTACGTTCGACACACAGCGCAGTTTGTTGCCGATCTTAAAGGCATAGATTTACCAACACTGGCTGAGGCAACAACCAATAACTTTTTTGAGTTGTTTCCAGCCCAAAGATAGCCCCTAAATAACCTGCTCTGATGAGAAAAACAGGGCACCTGCGATAAAAAAATCATTCAAATAATGCTATAACCTGCCGTTAATAAAACGAAAACGCAGGAACGAGCTGAATGAATTCACCAACCATTGATAATTCCACGACTCAAAAAGGTTTTTTAGCTTGGGTTGAACGCACCGGAAACGCGTTGCCAGACCCAGTATTTCTATTCGTCTATTTGATATTGGCCATTGTTATCATATCGGCACTATCGGCCGCGTTTGGCGTATCAGAAACACTTAGTCCACAGATTCTCTCTGGTATGCCGGAAGCACAAAAGGCGAGATTCGGTATCGGTGACGATGGCTCCATCATGGCGCAAAGCATGTTATCCGCCGCTAACCTCCAGCGCTTGCTGGTTGAAATGCCAAAGACGTTTACCCATTTTCACCCATTAGGCATGGTTCTAACGGTGATGCTAGGTGCAGGTGTTGCTGAGCGAAGTGGCTTATTTGGCACCGCCATGCGCGCGGCTGTCGGTAACGCACCAAAGTATTTGTTAACTCCACTGGTAGCGTTTATCGCAATGATGGGTAATCTAGCCGCTGATGCCGCGTATGTGGTTCTCATCCCGCTTGCAGCGCTAGTATTTGTTGCGGCTGATAGGCACCCGATAGCGGGTATCGCGGCTGCGTTTGCGGGCGTATCGGGTGGGTTTTCAGCCAACTTGGTGATGGGCCAGCTTGATGCGCTTTTACTTGGCATTACCGCTGAGGCCGCAAATATCTTGGTCGCAGATTACCCGGTTAATCTTGCAGGTAACTGGTATTTTATCGCCACAATGCTGCTCATTTATGTGCCCGTTATATGGTATGTCACTGACAAGGTCATCGAGCCAAGGCTTGCTCCTTGGGATACCGACGCTCAGCAAGCCGGGGCAAACAATACCGACGTAAAACAACATCTTACTGATACAGAGAAGAGGGGATTGAAGTGGGCTGGTTTAGCGCTTCTAGGAGTAATACTGCTTTGGCTAGCACTTACATTTGGCCCGGGCACACCGCTGGTTAATGAAAACGCCTGCCCAGATGCTCGATTAGCCGCTGGCGAGTGCTCATTTCAAGCTCGCCTTACACCGTTCTATCAATCGCTGATTGGCGGTTTCTTTTTCTTGTTTGTTGCTAGCGCTTGGGCTTATGGTGCCGCTGTTGGCACAGTAAAAGGCCACAGAGACATTGTTAAAATGATGTCCGAAGCTATGAAGGACATGGGTTATTACTTAGTGCTGGTGTTTGCCGCTGCGCATTTTGTGGCCATGTTTAATTGGTCTAATTTAGGGCTGATTTTTGCCATAAAAGGTGCTGCGGCCATCGAGGCGTCGCAACTGCCCATCTATGCAGTGCTAGGTCTAATGGTTTTATTTGCTGCCGTTCTTAACTTATTTGTTGGTTCCGCAAGCGCTAAATGGGCATTTTTGGCGCCTGTGGTAGTGCCGATGTTGATGTTGTCAGGTATTAGCCCTGAGATGGCGACAGCAGCGTATCGAGTTGGTGATGGTGCAACCAATATCATTACACCTTTGATGTTTTACTTTCCTCTAGTGCTTACGTTTGCGAATCGATGGCAATCAAATTTTGGTATCGGTAGCTTAACCGCAACCATGATCCCATATTCGGTTTGGATGCTTATCACAGGCCTAACGTTAACGGTCATCTGGGCTGCACTGGGATTACCGCTTGGCGGTGGCGCAACTGTTGAATTCAGTATGCCAACTCAATAAAAAGAATTTGGAACTGCGAATAGGGCGCGTATGCGCCCTTTTTGTTGTCAAAATCTCAAGCAAGAAAATTTTGGATACCCTATGAAGACAACCAAAAAATCCCTAAATTGGTCAAAAAACGCTCAATTCTGGCGTTTTTTACGTAAGCAAACCGGTAAACACTCGCTAATATTCGCGACACAGGCCTGTTATTTTGGCTAATTACGGCCCGAAATTAAGCTAAGACGTAATTAACTTGAGGGTCTATCGTCAATCAAATCATTCCGCACAGACTCAGATCTGCTAGGCATAATCGGCGTAAAATCATCCGTTTCTACAAAAAGATCATCTAGCTGACGCTGCACATTTACATCTCGACGCAATCTGCGGCGCTTGTTCTTTTTCTCCTCGTAAACGAAATTTATTTCAAGCTGACGAGTCATAATTTTCCTATATAAGCAATTTTTATCTAATGTAGTTCATTAGGTATTGGTTGTAAGATGCTGAAAATACTATAAAACAACTTAAAGTGAGTTCTTAAGTATGGGGCACTTAGACATCAAAACGCAAATATATTGTTATGCGCATAATATATATTATGTTAAATACATGCTGCGCGCAGGTGCAGCTAAATTGAACGAATGGATATTTGGGTACACCAGCAAAGTTTAGAATTCACTTCCCTTAATATCCTCTCCGACCAGTGTTTTCTAAATTATTGAACCCAACTGAGTTTCCATAGTTAGCAATCTCTTGATGGTGAATAAGAGTTTTAGGTTTCTGTATTAAACAAGCTTAGCCATTCCATGAATTGCATTATTTTTGAGAGTGTCTCTCGTATCGTAATATTTCACCATTTCCACCGTTGCATGACCCGTAGCGTTAATGATGGAGATAAAATCTTCGTTGTTATTCAGAGCCATCTCGATAAACGACTTCCTATAAGCAGACGCGAGCTCGGCTTCTTCAATCGAATATTTCGAGATAACATCAGAGAGAAGTTTGTCAGACTGAACGATTATTGTTTGATTTATAGAACCCAAGTCTCTATACCCCTAGAATTAAAGCATCGCGTACTCATTGATTTGTGTGATCTGCGTTGGGCCACGATGCTCCGTCGGGCAAATGATGAGGACCAAAAACGAAATGTAACACTCTACGTCTCCCAGACTTTAACTTCGAGGATTTATGTAAGATCAATGGACTGATAATTACCGCGCCACCAGCTTCAACGCGACATACCATAGTGTCATTGTTCTCTGAGTGTGCCCTATGTGATCCCTTAAGTACCTGTAGCGCACCATTATCCTCATCGTTATCTTCGAAGTGAACTCTAATGGCAACTAGAGACTCTAAAACCCTTCGGGGCGGCTGCGCGTACAACTGCCCTTCTTTGATACTCCATCCAGACCAATGCTCCGACTCGACTTCTTTTGCAACGGGAATACTTAGATCTCGATGCAGAGTTACATACCAGTTGTTATCTACGTTTTTTGAGAAATAGTTGCATTGGATAACTTTCGAATTCGAACCTAAGATTGAGCTAATTTCAGCATGTGTTTTTAACTCTTCTGCCAAACGCGTAGCCCAGCCAAACCTCAATAAATTTCTCGTACCGACGATGTCTGGCAGCGTGCTCTCACAAGAATTTATGATTTCTTTAATTCTGATGCTACTAAGAACCTGTGGAAGTATTAGAACGCCATCTCTTTTGAAATCAGAAGTAGAATCATTCATTGCTGTAGTTAAGTCTGCTCATCATTAGCTCCGAGAATCGTACGATTTAGTGCATTATTTTGAAATAGCATTTCTTGCAAGGCTTGCTCTAAGTCTTGATTGTTTACGTTACCGGTATCACCACGTTCTAGAGAATACTGGGCAAGTCTGCGCATCAGCTCTTTGATAAATGAAGCACTTACGCCCTCGGTTCTGTTCGCCATATCTTGTTTTAAAGAAGAATCAACCTTTAAATTCCCCGCATAAAGGTCAATCAATCGAAGTCGACAGTTTTCATTCGGTTTAGGAAACTCTATCAGCTGGTCAATTCGGCCTGGGCGGTTTACTAGTGCATCTTCAAGTGCTTCAGGTTTATTAGTTGAGAGCACAAATAAGATATCCGCATCTTCCTTAAGTCCGTCCATTTCGTTTAGTAGATGATTAAGAAGTGCTTCTTCGCCAGGGCCGCGCATATCTTCTCTTGCTTTGGCTAAAAGATCAGCATCTTCGATTACCATGATGACCGGCTGCATAAGTCGAGCCAATGCGAAGTACTCGGGTAGTACGCCTATCTGTTCTGCGGTTATAAGGAAAGTCGTGTGGTTCTCTAATTTGCTCGCCAGATAACGAATTGTGTGGGTTTTGCCAGTCCCTGGCGGGCCGTAAAACATGACCCCTCTCTTCGTCTGCATACCCAGTTCACGGAGCTCCTGCCGCTTCTCACAAAAGCGTATGATAGTTCTATCTAGTTCTTTGAGCGTTTTCTCAGGGAGAATAATCTCATTAGCGTCAACAGGTTGGATCTTATGAACCGTAATACCGGTCGAACTGCCGCCATAATGAGGTGATTGTTCTAGTGAAAGTACTTTGCCCCGATAAGATTGTGCAGCTCTAATTTTAGCTTCGATTTGGTCGAATACCTTTCTGGTTATTTCGACTATCGCTTCGCCTTGCATTCCACAAACCTCGAGTTGGATCGAAAACCCACCGCTGTAGTCAGCTTCTCTCGACAATACTACAGCATATAGCTCTTCATTTTCCTTTAATAACCACAGACCATTCTGCTGGCAACGAACGGGTTCCAGCTCCCCTACATCGATTTCTTCATAAGAAATGGGAGCTAACCCGTGCGGATTTCTGCCCTTCTCCCATAGAGACATAAGATCAATTGAGTCGTGCCTGTATTGCTGTTTTATACCAATTCGGCGAATTGCCTTTGAGGTGAAAAGTTCATCAATTGCTAATTGTAAATCTGCGCGTACACGACCAGGGTAGTTTCGATTGGTTTTTACAATTTCATCTGGAGATACGCTACCAAAGTGCCAATCTAACAACTGGTGCGCGAAGTGAAATTTGGCCGTTGAAATACTGCTCTTTAGCATTCGACCACTGGTCACGATGCATTCGTCACAAATTGCTCCGTTTCTACCGCCGATCATCTTTTCAACGTCGGTGCTGGCTTTCTGACAAAACGAACAACAAACAACACTTGAGTCTGATGGATTAACAATGCTCACTTGCTCAATCTTTAATGGATGCTCAGATTTGTTTATGACGCTTTGAGCGTCAATCAACATAGCCTGTGCAACCTTATCGGGGAATGGCCCTAGAGAGTGCTTTCCGACCTTATCTATTAGCCGTGTCATTTCTTCACATTCATAGAGTGGTTTGCCCGTCATACGGCAAAGTAATGAGGCGACAAAGTTAAAGGGGGTTACTCGATCGTTGTAGATAACTAGCTCAAAAAGATCATCCATTTGCTTACTTTCTCATTTAGTGATTCGTTTATTTGTTTTGGTCTGGCCAAACCCATGCAGGTTCATCTAGCAAACCTTGATCCGCAATGCTGGTTTGACCAAGCTCTTTTTCCAGCCTTAGTGATGTACAGTTTTCATCGCTCTCTAGTGACGCAATTAGCCTGCTGGCATGAGATACGACCCAAACTTGGGTGCTCTTCGCAGCTCGAATAATTAGCCGTGCTAACGCAGGCAGTAAATCGGGGTGAAGGCTCGTTTCTGGTTCATTAAGAACCATTAGCGGAGGTGGGCGCGGTGTGAGCAGCGCAGCAACCCATAACAGGTAGCGCAATGTCCCGTCGGATAGCTCAGAGCCCGATAGCGGCCGCAAAAGCCCCTCTTGATGAAAGTTAATGGCAAAACGGCCATCGTCTTGAACGGTTATGCTTAAAACCGCGCCGGGAAACGCATCAGAAATTGCGGCATCAAGTGCATCTACATCTCCAATTTCGATAATCGTTTGCAATGCCGCTGCTAAATCTCGACCATCATGATGCAGAACTGGCGTTCGTGTTCCTAGCTGTGGCAGGCGCGCCGGCGCTTCAGAATCGGAGCGAAAATGGTCGTAAAAGCGCCATCCTCGTATTTCTTCACGCAATGCCACTATCTCAGGGGCTCTCTCTGGATCAGCTGGTTGACTAAAAATACTCTCAAAACTATTGGCATGTTGATCGATAATATCCCAAGAGCGCCCGTCGCGAGTTTTTACTACAGGACCCGATCGGTCTACCAATAAGCTCGCAGGCCGGTAATGGTCTCCAGCCCAAATACATTCTCGTTTGATCTCAGGGTCTAGAGAAAACGCCGATGGCTCGGCACCTGGCCCAGGTGGTGGCGGCAACCCCAAAGAAATCGAGTAACTAAAGTCATCACCAGCAAACCCCAGCCGTAGACGTGTAGCTTTCTGTTTAGGCCCGCCTTGAACAGGTACGCTCCGGTCTCGCATCTTACGAGAGATTGTTTCTGGGCCAGCCCAAAAAGTTGACTCTAACCCCCCTTCTCTGGCAAGCGAGTTTATAACGCCACCTTGGGCAGTCTCGGATAGTAGTCTGAGCGCTTTATACAGGTTTGATTTGCCACTCGCGTTTTCGCCAGTAATAACGTTGAGCCCTCCGAAAGGAACTTTAAGATCTAATAGAGAGCGGTAATTGCCGATGGCGAGTGTTCTAATCATAATTGTTATTGCTTTGAAAAATATCGCTCATACACTTGGGCATAATTGTTGCCTGCTTGAAGTGAACTAATATCTTTAAAGGAAATTTCTGACAATTCATCGTCCCAATTTGCGGCGCCTGAAAAACCTCGAATCGAAACTCCGTCTTTAGCGATCTTTGAAATTTCTCCGAGAAAAAAGAGCGGATATTCAGGGTTCTCATCCTCTAAAATTAAGAACCTGAACTCTGGAGACAAATTGTTTATCAGTGTGGCCCAATTTTTTATGTTGTAGCTTGTTTCAAAATCAATATTCGATAGAAGCCCTTCATCGTCTAAGAGTTGGGTTTGAAAAATATCTGTTTTTGTCGACTCGATACTTGTAATGTCAGATATTCGCAACGCCATGAACCCATCGAGATTAAAATCGTAAACGTACTGAATTAGAATTAGCTCATCTGAAAAGTCTAACAAAAAGCCTTGTATCTTGTTTCTATCAATATTTTGGCGTTTTATTGTTACTAACGATCGGCTTTCTTTAAAAGCCCTGAGCTTCTTGTGTAACTTCATTTTTTCACTAGCATCCTAAATTTGGTCCGAAAGCATGCCATAACGTCTACTCTCAATTTCAGCTCTTTCTGTTTGGCCTGCAGCACGTGATAAGCTCGGTACAAGTAACTTACATGATGACTGAGCATTCACTAGAGCGTCTAATTTATCTAGTAGTTCTGATTCAGGAATGCCTTTTGGTGCCGTAATTTTTCCTGAAATTATATGTTTCTCTTCAGCTTCATGGTGTTCATGGTCGGTGTTAGGGTCCCGCCAACAAGTCGCACACAAAGTTCTATAGTTTTCAGTGTGAGGGTAAATAACAATATCGTCTTCAAAACCTCGATTCAGTTCAGCTATTTCCCCTCCCGCTTCCTGTGTACCAATGAAATCAAAAAACTGATAATTTCGTCGTTTTAATGTCGCTAGGTGAGGAAATACTGGAACCTCCCTTTCACCATAAGTGTGATAAGTAATCGGAGCACCATCCATCAAAATTACATCACCATAGTCAACGCCTAAGTCTTGATACAACACACTGCGAATAATTCCATGACTTGGGCTTAATCGCTCAATCCAAATTGTTTCTTCCAGTCCTGGGTCATCATCTTCACTACTACGTTCAGATAACGGACGTTCTGCTAGACGCACCTTACACTGTGGGTAGCCGCCTTCGGGTAAATTGAAACGACCAGGTTTGATCTTCTGCCCAATTCGTTCCCATACTTCTAAAGCAACTTCACCATCTCCTGCTCCAGTCGCACAAATGCCTAAATTCCATTCATAACTTTCGACTGACTCATCGACGAGACTTAACGCTTTTTGATTAGCGATAACGCCTTCTTTGAACCTACCTCTTGTTTTGTAGAAAAGTCCTAGATTGTAATGGTGTGCAGCATTGTCGGGGGCGATCTCTACAAGCCGCTTATAGCTTTGTTCCGCAAGATCATCACGTTGGCGAGACACCATTCTCGCTGCGGTTGATAGACCCTCAAGTAACTGCTCCTCCTCATCAGTTCCTTTCACGCCTTCTGAAAAACTAGCGAGTTTGTCTACAACATTTAAAAACAGATCGTCCTCAGAAGGAGCTGCATTTAGCATGTCAATATCCCGAACATGCTCTAGTGACTCCCCAACTTTACTTAATACGCCTATATTTTCAGAATATGACTCACTTATGGGAGTTAATATTTCAATGCCGACTTCAATCGATAGCTCGGCCTCACGAACAATTTCTATCAAGCTAGAAGCTGCGCTTTCCTGTCGACCTTGAACTTGCATCAACGGCTTAATATGAGCCCATAATGCATCGACATCATTACCTTTGGCAGCTTCTAAAGCTCTTTCCTTGATTGAATCGATTTTACTACTCGATAACTCATGCCTGAGAAATTTAAACATCTTTGATGCGCTAATAATTTGTATTTTGCTAATCCACTTAGAATGCCACAACGTGGTCTATGAATGAACTGTTATCATCAATCAGTGCAAGCCCAAAATATGGGTACATTATTTTGTAATTTACTGGTTTTAACGGCCAGATCACACCGACGACGACTTACTATAGGATTTTCTGTATATCCAAAAAGCTTAATCCTAATAAAATCAATGATATGCGAGTCATGAAAATTCTAAAGTTTACTGGTGTACCCATAATGGGTACACCAGCATGATTCTGAATCCGGTATCAAACACTTAACTTTCACCAGTCTTTTTTGAAATTCTGAACCCACTGCCAGTAAAGTTTAAAATCCCGAACCCAATCGGGTTTAGTTGATCGAAACTTCAGGAATCTCGGTTAAACAAGCTTAGCCATTCCGTGGACTGCATTGTTTCTTAATGTGTCCCTTGTATCGTAATATTTCACCATCTCTACCGTGGCATGGCCTGTTGCATTAATAATAGATATGAAATCTTCGTTATTGTTTAACGCGATCTCTATAAAGGATTTTCTAAAGGAATGAGGAGTCGCCCTCTTTCCTTTTGTTACGTTAAAAACGGTTTTCGTTACAAGTTGATAGATATAGCTAGTATGCAGCGGCTTATCGAGCTTGCCTGTTGCGTTGTTTCGTACTGGGCTAAAAATGTATACACAACTTTCCCCATACCTATCTTTGTATTCTCTGAGCAGTTTTAGAACGTTTATGGGAACTGGTAAAAGCTTATATGTGCCGCCTTTTTGAAAAATATTCGCGCTAGAGGACTCAAAATCGATATCTGACCATTTTAGACCAACTAATTCATTTCTTCTTAAGGCCAATACAGTCAGAAAACAAATGGCCATATAATCCCTAAAAGCAGTTTGAGACTTATTTCTCTTTTCCGCCATAAAACTGATAACTTCCATTATTTCAGCTCGACTAAGGCTCTTAGTTTTGCTTTTTCGATCAACTTTATGGGCCTGGTATTGATCTAATGGGTTCTTGGGGTATCCATATGAATGGATTAGGTACTTGAAAAAGCTCGATAACGAATACGCTTTTCGATTAATTGTAGATGGTTTATTGGTCTTCTTGTAGATTCATCATATTCTGTGCACTCCTCTAGGTAGCCCTGAATTCTTACTACTAAATCGTGAAATTGAATATCTCCCAGTTCGCTCGTGTTTTTGCAGCCAAGGTATGTAAAGAGATCTCCTATATCTCTCGCATATGCGCGCTTCGTATTATTCGAGCGTTTGGTGGCTATAAACCCGTCAAGAACGTTATCTAGGTCTATCGAATTGACTTGCTCAACTATTTCACTATTGGCGATAACTGGCGTATTTTCAGTCTTTTCCATCCTCCAAAATGTAACACAAACTACTGCTGATAATTCATATTATCATTGTTAAATGATATTGCACAAATAGCTTTAAATCACTGAAAGAAACAGAGTATCTGACTACGAACCAGGTACTCGATCAGAAGTTAGCGCCAGCCCAGAGCCAAATTTTTCGCGTATCAACCTTTTCGAATGAAGGGCTCCCTGCTATTAATTGATACGACTAAGTTCAATTCCAATCTAACTTATCAAATAATAGACACAATTGAAAATTACGTTTATTCATCAAGGGGCAACGACTTATCGATAGGGGTCAAAACTTTGTTAGAATTTAAATAAATAAATATTTCAAAGACCTACTTCTCTACGATATGCCAGACAACCCAACCTCTATGGTGAACGTCCACACGTCTATTCCGACAACATTAGCTCAAACTGTTGAGAGCTACGGAAAGTGTTCAAAAACCCTGTTTGCTAAAGCTGGCGTAGATGTATACAAAGATTTAGGGCCTGACAAACGCCTCGACGGTGCTGTAAGCGACGAGCTTTGGAGGCTCGCGACACAGGCAACAGGCGATGATGCTATTGGTTTAATTTACACGCAATACATTCAATTAAGCTCGTTTCATGGCCTAGG
>CALKRK010000158.1 GCA_937989675.1 uncultured Arenicella sp.
TATGTGCAACACCAGTGTTGCCAGTGACAGAATTACAAATAGCTTCAAGGCTAGCGACTCGTCCAACGCTGCGGCGTAAATCCAGTTCTTGCTCGGCGTCAACGACAGCGAGGCCAGCTGAGTCGTAGCCTCGGTACTCCAAACGCTTCAAGCCATCTATTAATGTTGGGGTTACATCTCGCCGTGCCACGGCTCCTACAATTCCACACATAGTGTTTGTCTATCCTGTTCTTTTCTACTTAGATTCTTTTTTGGGTCGTTGCCAACCGGAAATTTGCCGTTGTTTTGCACGGCTGATCGCCAGATGGTCTTTGTCGACCTTGCTGGTGATTGTTGATCCAGCGCCAATTGTTGCTCCGTCTTCTATTTCGACAGGTGCAACAAGCTGGCTGTCGGAGCCGACGAATACGTTTTGGCCAATCGTTGTTTGGTGCTTGTAAGCTCCATCGTAGTTGCAGGTGATTACGCCTGCGCCAATATTGGTATCGCGGCCGACGGTGGCGTCGCCCACATAGCTTAGATGGTTAACTTTAACTCCCACATCAAGTTTCGCGTTCTTGGTTTCAACAAAGTTGCCGATGCGCACGCTGTCGCTCAGATTTGTGCCTGGTCGTAATCTAGCAAACGGTCCAACGTTGACATTGCGGCCTAGCTTGGCGTTTTCTATCACGGTATTTGGGTGAATTGTTGCGCCATCGTCGATTTCGCTTTGAAGAATCAGGCAGTTTGGCGCTATGTGCACACCAGCCCCAATTTTAGTTGGGCCCTCGATCACTACATTGATGTCGATTGTGGTGTCAACTCCAATCTCCACGTCACCGCGAATATCGATACGAGCGGGGTCGAGTATGGTGACCCCAGCGGCCATTAACTGTTCGGCTTTAACATGTTGATACAAGCGCTCAACGTGCGCCAACTGTGATCGGCTGTTTATGCCCATTACTTCTGCATTGTCAGCTGGGTGTTGGGCGGCAATCGGGTGGCCGGACTGATGGGCGATATCAACGATGTCGGTTAGATAATATTCCTTTTGCGCATTATCGTTACTGACCTTGGATAACCACTGCGTTAATGGTTCTTTGTGCGCACATATAATGCCGGAGTTAATCTCGCAAATTTTTTGTTCGGCGGCGCTGGCGTCTTTTTGCTCAACGATTCCGGTGACCGTATTACTTTCGTCTCGAGTAATTCGGCCTAAGCCAGACGGGTTGTCAACAATAGCGGTCAGCAACACCAAGGAGTGACTTTGCATAGCGTCGACCATGCTTGCAAGCGTGTTGGCTTGCATTAGAGGTACATCCGCCGTCAGCATCAAGACATTGGCGTCGCCTTGAATGTTTGGTAACGCGGTTGAGACCGCATGGCCGGTTCCGAGTTGCTCGGTTTGCTCAATCCAGTTCAGCTTAGCACGGCTAATGTGGCCATCGAACGCTTCAACTACCTGTTCTTTACCGTGGCCGACAACGATGTGAATATGCTCTGGCTCCAGTTTGAGTGAGCTATCAATAACATGGCCAAGCAGAGATTTACCGGCAACCTTATGCAGAACCTTAGGTGTGCTCGAATGCATCCGGCTACCTTTACCGGCGGCAAGAATGACAATGTGTAGAGGTCGGTTGCTCATGGGAACCCTTGCTGAACGCAGCTAAAATCAAATACGCTGTATGAAAACAAGGATTCTAACAAACCACGCTCAGACTAACGAGATAAAATAACCGCTTAGTAACCGTGCAAGGAGTATAATTGCGCGATGAATTCCAACTTCAAACCAATCGCGTACACCGTCGGCGAACCAGCAGGCATTGGCGCTGATATCATTTTGCAACTCGCGAATACCGGTAGCCTGCCTGATATTGTCGTGATTGGTGACCAAAACCACCTTTCGGCCCGTGCTTTAGAGCTGGGTTTGACGATACCGAGGACATTGCGGATTAGGCATACGCCTATTTCTGAACCGATAGTGGTTGGCCAGCCAGCTTTAAAAAATGTTGCAGGCGTGATTAGTATGCTCGATACCGCGATTGACGGTTGCAAGAGTGGTGAATACTCGGCAATGGTGACTGGGCCGTTGCATAAGGGTGTGATTAATGACGCTGGTGTCGCTTTTTTGGGGCATACTGAATATTTAGCTGAGCGAACAGCTACGCCTTTGCCAGTAATGATGTTAGCGACCGCCGGTCTGAGAGTGGCATTAGTGACGACCCATTTACCCTTAAAGGACGTAAGTTCAGCAATCACGCAACGCCGAGTAATCGACATTTGTGAGATTGTTGATCGTGATTTGAGAACTAAGTTTGGCATTGCTAAGCCACGAATGCTGGTATGTGGTCTTAATCCGCACGCGGGCGAGGGTGGCCATCTGGGGATGGAAGAAATTGAGATCATTGAACCAGCATTGCAGCAACTTCGTGAGAACGGTATCGATGTGATCGGCCCGCTGCCAGCGGACACTCTGTTTACGCCAAAGTACTTAGATGCTGCCGATGTGGCCATTGCGATGTATCACGATCAGGGTTTGCCTGTTTTGAAATCGCAAGGTTTTGGCGAGGCGGCGAATATTACTTTGGGTTTGCCGATTATTCGCACCTCGGTTGATCATGGTACGGCGTTTGATTTGGCTGGGTCTGGTCGAGCAGACACTGGTAGTTTGCAAACGGCGATAGAGGTTGCGCGTGAAATGGTGGCCGCACAATGAGCCAATTCGCGGCGCCAAGAAAATCGCTCGGGCAGAATTTTCTGCAAGACGCGAATATCATTAACAAGATTGTTGGTGGTTTGAATATACAGAGTAGCGACACGGTCTTGGAGATTGGGCCGGGGCGAGGTGCCTTGACCGAGCTTATTTTGCCGCTCGCAAAAGAGCTGCACCTTGTGGAGTTTGACCGTGACTTGATTCGTTATTGGGAGAATCGTTCGCAGGCTAATTTAACCGTGCATGGAGTGGATATTCTAAAATTTGAGTTGGATGAAATCATTCAAAGCACCAACACGAAAATTAAGGTCATCGGTAACCTGCCGTATAATATTTCCAGCCCGGTATTGTTTCACCTCATGCGTTACGCCGAGCACATTGACTCTCAGGTGTTGATGTTGCAGAAGGAGGTTGTCGAACGCATGGCTTCAGGGCCTGGTTCAAAACAGTACGGCCGTTTGTCGGTGATGTTGCAGCAGCGCTACGATATTGAGATGCTATTCAAGGTGCCGCCGACGGCATTTTTCCCACCGCCTAAGGTAGATTCTGCCATAGCTCGATTAACGCCAATGCAGGAGTTGGCCAACCCGGTCTTGGAGCATGATGATTTTGCGAAAGTGGTAAAATTGGCTTTCAGCATGCGTCGTAAAACCTTGCGTAATAATCTGAAACCGATTCTCAATTCGCAGCAGATAGAGTCGATTGGAGTAGACCCAAGCGCGCGAGCTGAGACGCTAACAGTCGCGGAATTTACGGCCATATCTAATCTGGTGAGCACCATATAAGCTGCGAATTTTGCAATTGCCCGTTTTTTACGCAAATTGACGCTAAAGAGCCGCTAAATGGGCTTGAAATGGGGAAGAGTTTGACCTATATTCGCTCGCCCTGAGTATGAATTCGCGCAAAATCACGAGTTCGATCTCTCAACTAGGAGAACATCATGAAAGCAGATATCCATCCCGCGTACGGCGAAATCAAAGTAACCTGTGCGTGCGGAAACACCTTTAATACAGGTTCAACATTAGGCAAAGACCTACATGTTGAGATTTGTTCTGATTGCCACCCATTCTATACTGGTAAGCAGAAAGTAATGGACACAGAAGGCCGCGTTGGTCGTTTCAAGTCTCGTTACGGCAAAAAATAATTTCTTATTTAAGAAAATATTTTTCAGAAAGCATAAGAAAAGGCGCGATTACGCGCCTTTTTTTTCGCTCTTTTTTAGTCAAATCCGATCATCGATAGAATTGTCGTTTGACTATTACAGCATTGCGCCGAGCAAGCTGACGTGGCAATCTTGATGGTCCAATTGAGCCCAACAGAATTGCCAGACTAACGTATTCAGGCGTTAATAAAGCATTACTATCCTACAATTTCTTATGAGCAGCACCCGATTTCAACAAGCCCAACAATATATCCCCGGTGGGGTCAATTCGCCTGTTCGCGCATTCAAAAGTGTGGGAGGAGAGCCCATCTTTATTAAGCGAGCCAAGGGCGCCTATCTTTGGGATGCGGATGATAAACAATACATTGATTACGTTGGTTCTTGGGGGCCGATGATTTTAGGGCACGCTCACCCTGACGTTGTAGAGGCGGTTCAGAGCACCGCGGCGAATGGTTTAAGTTTTGGTGCGCCAACCGAGTTGGAGACCAAGCTCGCTAAAAAAATATGCGATTTGATACCAAGTATCGATAAGGTTCGGATGGTGAGTTCTGGTACTGAGGCAACCATGAGCGCATTACGTTTGGCGCGTGGGTTTACCGGGCGCGATAAGATTGTTAAGTTCGAAGGTTGTTATCACGGGCACTCTGACAGCCTTTTAGTTAAAGCAGGGTCGGGTGCGCTGACCTTTGGTGTGCCAACCTCGCCTGGTGTGCCCGCCGCACTGGCTGAGCAAACTCTGACGCTACCTTTTAACGACTTAGAGCAATTGGAAGAGCTGTTCTCGCAAGTTGGTGAAGAAGTGGCTGCCGTTATCATAGAGCCGGTGGCCGGTAATATGAACTTAATAACACCGAAAGAGGGTTATCTCGAGGGTTTGAGAAAGCTTTGTGATCAGTATGGTAGCGTGTTGATCTTTGATGAGGTTATGACCGGTTTTCGAGTTAGCTTGCAGGGCGCGCAAGGTGTGTATGGCGTAACACCGGATTTAACGTGTTTTGGCAAGGTGATCGGTGGTGGTATGCCGGTGGGAGCCTTTGGTGGTAAAGCGGAGATTATGAACCATATTTCTCCCGATGGGTCTGTCTATCAGGCTGGCACCTTATCTGGAAATCCGGTCGCTATGGCGGCTGGCTTAAAGACTTTGGAGTTGATTTCCGAGCCTAAGTTTTTCGAAAACATTACCGTCAAAGTTAAGAGCTTGTTGATCGGCTTGAAAAACGTGGCTCAGAGCGCGGATATTCCACTTGCCACCAATGGTATCGGTGGCATGTTTGGGTTCTTTTTTACCGACGCTGAACGGGTACAAAGTTTTTCTGAGTCCATGGCTTGTGATGGCGAACGATTTAACGCGTTTTTTCACGGCATGTTGGAGAAAGGCGTTTATTTAGCGCCTTCGTCATTCGAGGCCGGTTTCGTCTCTATTACGCACTCCGAAAACGATATCGCAGATACGATTGAGTTCGCAGCCGAAGTGATGAGTGGCTTACAAAAGTAATTGCTCACTACTCAGCTTGGCGGTTTATTATCGAGATATTAGCTGGGTAACGAAAATCTTTACCATTCGCCACAACGATGGTGGCAACGATGGTTGTCACTAAGTGGAAAAATAACAAGAGTGGAATGGCCAGCGCGCCGACTATTATATAGGCCATAAAGAGGCACATCATTAGGTACAAATAGATCGTGATCTGAAAGCAGATTGCTTCTCGGCCGTGTTGGTCAAGATAGCGAGATTGATGGCGATACCTTACCCATAAAAAGTAGCAAAGCAGAAAATTTGCTAAAGGAATACCAGTGTATAGTGCTAAACCCGATGCGTGGATATAGGCCGCTACTTTTGGGTTCTGCTTATCACCCAAATAGCTTTTTAAATCGGGTTGGCGGCGGGTCAGAAGTAACATTGCGGTGAGGCCGCACATCAGCCCACCGATCAAAAATGAAACAACCCAAAGAAAGTCCATATTGATACTTTGGTCGATCCCAATTAATGCGCGTACCACAGGCATTAGCGCCCATGCTATCAATAGCATCGCCAGAGATAAAAACAGGCCGATTGGAAGTCGGTTTACCATGAGTCAAAAAGGATTAAAATTTGCTGTTAGTGAAGTGTATTAGAACATGGTAAGTGCTAAACTCCGCCGACTATTTTTCAACAAATGCCCTTAATCTAAAGAAAAGGTATGTCCATGCGTGATTATTTGTTTACCTCTGAGTCTGTCTCGGAAGGTCACCCCGATAAAGTCGCCGATCAAATCTCAGATACGGTTCTTGATTACTTACTTGAAGAAGATGCTGCCTCACGCGTTGCCTGTGAAACATTGGTCAACACTGGTTTGGTGGTTTTGTCAGGTGAAATCACCAGTAACCGAAGCCTTGATGGCTTGACTGAGCGGGTGAGAGAAACTATTCGTGAAATCGGTTACGTCGGTTCAGAAATGGGGTTTGACTACCGCAGTTGCGCCGTAATGATGTCAATGGACCGCCAGTCTCAGGATATCGCCCAAGGTGTTAACGAAGGCGAAGGCATTGATCTTGACCAAGGCGCGGGTGATCAAGGCCTAATGTTTGGTTATGCCTGTGATGAAACCGATGTATTGATGCCAATGCCGATTGAGTACTCGCATCGCTTGGTTAAGAAACAATCTGAAGTTAGAAAAAGCGGGCAATTAGCATGGTTACGGCCAGACGCTAAGTCGCAAGTCACGGTTAAATATGAAAATGGAAAACCTGCGTCGATTGATACCGTTGTGTTATCAACTCAGCACGACGAAACAATTTCGCACAGCGATCTTGTAGAAGCCGTAATCGAAGAAGTCATTAAACCCGTTTTGCCTGCGGATATGGTCAATGCCGACACTAAGTATTTGGTTAACCCAACCGGCCGATTCGTTATTGGTGGCCCGGTCGGTGATTGTGGAATCACGGGAAGAAAAATCATTGTTGATACTTACGGCGGCGCTGCACATCACGGTGGTGGTGCTTTCTCTGGTAAAGACCCA
>CALKRK010000159.1 GCA_937989675.1 uncultured Arenicella sp.
GTGTATGGCGTTTCATATGGAACACGCGTTGCACAACACTATCTGCGCCGATTTCCAGAACAAACGCGAGCGATGATTATTGATGGTGTCGCGCACGTTGGCCTAAATTTAGCTGGTGGTGAGATTGCTAGGCAGTCACAACACTCCTTTGATGGCATGGCTGATCGCTGTTCTAGCGATGAGTATTGTCGTGCTCGCTTTGGTGATATTCGAGCTAAATTTAAAGCGGTTCGCGAACGACTGCTAGCACAACCCGAAAAAATAAGCTTGCCGCACCCGCAGACCGGTAAGATTCAAACTGAAACGGTCAGTGAGCAAAATCTCTACGCAAGCGTTCGCATGCTACCTTATTCTACCGAGGGCACTGCGCTTATGCCGCTGATGATTTCAGAAGCATTTGACGGTAATTACATTCCGATTACTGCTCAAACTTTGATGATGAGTGAGTCTTTTAGCGATAGTTTCGCCATGGGCATGCAAAACTCGGTGATTTGTGCCGAAGACTACCCGTTTATTGAAGAAAGCGATACGCAAAATCTGGACGACACGTACTTCGGCAGTACCACCATCGACGGGATCAATGTCGTTTGCACGCATTGGCCAAAAGGAGTGATGGACGATGACTTTCTCAAACCTTTCGATTCCGAAAAACCGGTGCTAATTTTATCGGGCGAGACCGACCCCATCACACCTGCCAGTAACGGCGAAAGCGCCGCCAATATGTTTAGCAATTCTAAGCATATCATTGTGCCTGCGCACGGTCATGGTGTAATCCAACGCGGTTGTGTTCCGGCTCTAGTCAGAGACTTTATAGAAAACGCCAACTTAAACGAACTCAATACTCAATGCGTAGAGCGAGAACGAGCCATGCCGTTCTTCGTAGACAGCACAGGGCCAAAACCATGATTGAAGTAGCAAACTTAAAAAAATATTTCGGCAAGGTAAAGGCTGTTGACGGTGTTTCATTCGAAGCTCACGATGGAAAGATTACCGGTTTGCTCGGACCGAACGGCGCTGGCAAATCCACCACGCTGAGAGTTCTTTATACTGCTTTTAAGCCTGATTCAGGTATCGCATTAATCGATGGTCGAAATGTGGAGCATGAGAAGCTTGACGTGCGCGCATCAATCGGTGTGCTTACCCACGGCGCCGGCATCTATGAACGACTCAGCGCGCGTGAAAATATCCGCTACTTCGGAGAGCTGCATGGTTTGACGGGCAAACCATTAAACCGACGAATCGACGAACTCGCTGAGTTACTCGATATGCAAGACTTTATCGAACGGCGGTCAAAGGGTTTTTCACAGGGCCAAAAAACTAAAGTCGCACTCGCTCGTGCCTTAGTTCATAGCCCCAAAAATGTATTACTAGACGAACCCACTAATGGTCTAGACGTTATGGCAACTCGTGGGCTCAGAGAAGTAATTCAACGCCTAAAGAACGCCGGGCATTGTGTGCTTTTTTCTAGCCATGTTATGCAGGAGGTCGCCGCACTGTGTGATGAAATTGTCATCATCGCACACGGTAAAGTCGCCGCCAGCGGCTCGCCGGATCAACTGCGCTCATCAACCGGGGAACAAAATCTGGAAGACGCATTCGTTAAAGCAATCGGTTCAGAAGAGGGGTTGGTATAAATGAATAATCAAACAATAAGTCACTTGCGCGGATTCTGGGTGGTACTGCGTAAGGAAATAACGGACAACTTACGTGATCGACGTTCCCTAACCACGATGGCCGTGTCTATTGTCGTTGGCCCGCTATTGATGTTCGGTTTTCTTTGGTTCGCCGAAAAAACCGTCAAAGAGGAAACCGATCTGGTTAATGCCGAGGCGGTCCAACTACCGGTTATCGGTGCCGAACACGCTCCGAACCTAATGAATTGGCTACGTCAGAACAATGTTGAAATTCTGGCTGCCCCTTCCGACGCTGAGGAATCAATCAAGTCAGGAGAACATCGGGTTGTTTTGGTAGTTTCTGAAGACTTTACTAAGTCATTCAGCGATGGTTCAACGGCTCCCCTAAGACTGATTCACGACAGTTCAATCTCCGGCCTGGAGAAGATCGGCTATAGCACTGTTCAGAACGCCTTGAACCGATATGGTTCACAAATCGGTGCAATGCGGCTTGCTGCCCGTGGGGTTAACCCGCAAATTGCTAGAGCCATTCAGGTAAACGTTTCAGACGTTGCTTCACCACAGGCCCGCAACGCGCAAATCCTCACCATGATGCCCTACATAATCATTTTATTTATTATGGCTGGTGGTATGTACCTCGCAATCGACACGACCGCTGGCGAGCGGGAAAAAGGCTCGCTAGAACCACTGTTGACACAACCGGTAGCTCGGCCAGTCATATTACTGGCTAAGCTCGGAGCCACCATTGTGTTCTCAGCGCTGACCTTTTTGATGGTGCTGATTGGGCTTGCGCTCGCTATGGAGTACATGCCAATTGAGATGATATCGCTGTCGCTCGATCCGGCGACAATTGCCAAGGTGTTTATCAGTTGCTTGCCTTTTGTGTTCGTTGGGTCAGCCTTAATGGTATTGCTGGCATCATTCACCAAGAGCTACAAAGAAGCGCAATCCTACCTGGGCATGGTAATGCTGATTCCAAGTTTGCCGCTGGTTATGTTGGCGTTTCTCTCACCAGAACCGTCAGCAAGCAATATGTGGATTCCCAGCTTAAGCCAGGGCCTGATTATTATTGAAAATTTTAAAGGAGATTCGGTACCACTTAGCTTAGTTGGTTTATCGATGATCGCCAGCACCGCATTTGCAGCACTGCTTGCATTTATCGCCATCAAACTTTATCAGCGAGAGCGTATCTTAGGCTAAGGTAGCTCTGAAAATTCGCAACTCAATAAGCCACTCTGTTTGTGCAGAGTGGCTTTTTTATTGCGCTTCTTTTTTCTGAATATGTGCTTCGCGCAGCGGAACCGCCACGTTGCACAGTTCAATACGGCCGGTAGGTTCCAAGAACCATTCCTCTGAGCGCGTCGTTCTAGCCGCCACATGTTTTGCAAACGCGGTGCTGTTAGTACGCATTATCTCTAAACTAAAAACGCCATCAGGAAAGTCACTGGCCAACTTAATAGACTTAATAAGAGCATGCTCAGAAGGAGTTTCGTAAAACCCCAGCGGCCCAGTCCCGCGCGGCAGCGTGGTTAGATATTCCATGCCTTTAATGACGCGCCCGACTAAAGTCACGTTGCGATCTAAATGCCTTGGTGCATGCCCAGTAACAACATACAAACCAGAACCATTACCGCTGTCGTCCCCCATTCCGCGCGACACACCGAGCATGCCATAGCAATGCGCTAACCAGGCTAGCTGACCGTCGCTCGCAGTTGGAAAGCCATTGGTAAAACCAACTTTTTCTGCATAAGCATCACGGCTTTCAATCGGGGTAAAGCCAACATCATCAGCATCTCTAAAAAATTCCACTTTGAGTTTTTCCTTAGCATTGCCCTGCGACCGGGCCTTGTCTGTGCCTGCCTGCGGGTCTCCCCATTGAGCGACGTAATTTTCCTGTGAACGTATCACCGCAGTCTCATCAAAGTAAGCTTGTTCAACCAATACGCGAATATTATCAACATGCAGGGGCGCGAACTGCGGAGCCAATTCGAGTAAGACTTGGCCTTTCTCTAATTCCATTACCAATAGGTTTTCAGGGTCAATAGAACGCCACTGTGAACTATCACTTTGCGAATTATCGACTTGCTCGTCGCTCGATAAACTTTTCTCGGTCTCCGCTTCATGCGTGATGTAGTCAGGGTCAATAAACGCTGGTTTTACTGGGTACGCGTAGCTTCGATAAGCCGACATATCTGGTGAGCCTGCTGCTTGCCAAGCAAGCATCCAAAGACGCGACAGCACCGAGGCGCCAACGCCCAAGCGCGCTACTGCAAAGCTCTGATAATCTCCGGCAGCCTTTGCAGGCGCTATACGCTGTGCGGCCTGATTTGGGTCCTCGTTACGTTTTAACAACGAAACCGCTTCATCAAGCGCCAATAAGCGCGGCAGATTGCGATGACTATTTGCCAATAGTGCCCACACTAACTTTTGTGGGTCATTCCATATCAAAGCGCGCTCTTCGTCATTGTAGGCTTCAAGCCATCGTTGATTCGCCTGGCTTTGTATTTCGTGAGCAAGCGTCATCGGTAGTTGAGCTACAACATCGGTTTCAAAATACGCATGCAGGCCTTTTTGACCTGTCAGCTGGCCATCGTAGTTAGCGGTAGTGTGATGCGGGTTCGCTAAATCTCCGACAAAGTGACTCATCAAACCAGCTCGTAAAAGTGCGTCGTTAACGCTTTCTTCAAACGCCTTCGGATCGGTCGCTGCAGCAACAGACTCAAATGACTCGACTAACTCCGTATACAGCTGCATTACACGCCAAGGCGCTGTACCTACCTCAACGGCAGTATGATTCTTTTGTTTGGCATCTTTTTGGTAAACCGAAAATTCAAATGGCACGTCAGACCAGCGCCTCACTTCATCGTAGACTTTCTCCATATTGATATAGTGAGTGCTGTAATTGGCGTTGCGATCCGCTTCACTCATATACGGCGCGCGCCACACAATATCAGGCACATTAGAAAGGTGCGCCAACATATGATCACGCTGGATAAAGGGAACAACTACGGCCGTATTACCCCCGGTAAGCGTACGTAAATTTTGCACGGCGACGCGCGTAACAACATCATGCCCACGCTCGCCCCATGCCCAAACTTGAGAAGACGTAACGGTAGCTGTGAGCGCTATAACTAGCTGAATAAAATAAAGACATCTATGCTTCATGAAAGTTTCCAAATGGTTATTTAGCATCATCACGCCGAGCACACTACTATCGACATGTTTTCACATTCTGCTTGGTAGTATGACGACATCTTACTGGCAAACACAAGCTTCCGTATGACAACACAGACAAAACCTCTGCCCAAACCTCGTACTAGTGCGTTATTTATTTCCCAACGATTAATCGAGCTTGCCGAACGTGGCAAGCTGCCAGATGCACTAATTCGGTTCGGTATTCGCAGACTATGCCAACGTCGTTTGCTCGACGAACACATTAACGACCCGGAAGCACAACAACATCAATTTCAATCACTCATTGAAGAACTAAGATCCAGCCCAATTGCAATCGCAACAGATGCGGCAAATGAACAACACTACGAAGTACCCACCGAATTCTATCTGCGTGCGCTAGGTAAGTGTCTCAAATACAGTTGTGCTTACTACCAGCCCAATGGGCAGACGTCTGAATCTTCGTTAGATCAAGCCGAAGAAAGCATGCTTGCGTTGTATGGTGAGCGCGCACAACTGGAAAACGGACAACGCATTTTAGAGCTCGGCTGCGGCTGGGGCTCGCTGACTCTATGGATGGCCGCAAACTACCCAGATTCAAGCATTACCGCCGTTTCAAACTCTAGCTCACAAAAAAAGTTTATCGATCACCAATGTGCGGAACGCGGCTTTAGCAACGTTACGGTAATAACTGAAGATGTGAACAAGCTCAGCTTAGACAGCAATCAATTCGATCGAGCTATTTCGATCGAGATGTTTGAGCACATGCGCAACTACCAACAGCTGTTTGCAAACCTCTCAAGCTGGGTCAAACCGCAAGGGAAACTGTTTGTGCATATTTTTGCACATCGTTATTTAATGTACCCATTCGAGGTTAAAGGTGGCGATGATTGGATGTCCAAGTACTTTTTCACCGGCGGTTTAATGCCATCAATCGATACCCTTTTGCATTTTCAAGATCAGTTTAAGTTAAACACTCGCTGGCTGGTTAATGGCCAACATTATGAACGCACCTCCAATGACTGGCTTAAAAATATCGATCAACATCGAGACGAGCTTATCCCGCTGTTTTCTAAAACCTACGGCGAACAAGACGCCGAGCGCTGGTTCAATCGCTGGCGCCTCTTCTTCATGGCCTGTGCTGAACTATTCGGTTTTAACAATGGTAAAGAATGGATGGTGGCCCACTACCTTTTTGAAAACCGCTAATTGATTTGCTACTGACCTTTCGGCGCGCTAAGCACCGGTGGTAATGTTACGTCGGGCAAACCGAAACTTAGGGTTGGGTCTCCCAACGTTGTCCAGTTATAGACCATCGATTGGCTTCGCCCGCCATGCTTATGAATAGCGCGTTTAACATTCATCACAGCCGTTCCAAGGTCGAAGCCTTTGACGGTCATTTGCTGCATCAACTGTTTCGCGAAATTTTCGTTATCAATGGTGCGGCTCAATAGAGCGGCGGAGGTTAAGGCCACCGCACCCGCTTCATTATCTGAAAACAACAACTCGGCTAAAGACTTAACGTTCGGCGTTTCATAATAGGTTGTGTAGCACGCGAGCGGCATCATCAAACTAGGCCGAGTTATGTTGGTCAGCTGCTCGGCAACGTCGGCTGTCATCAAACTTTGATTACTCCAAGACGTAGGCGATGCATGACCATTGAACACCGTCAACGCAGCTCCCTGATTAAGCGCCGCAATAATGCGTTCGCGCGCTATCGATACTTCAGTGCCAGGTTCTATGGCCTCATCAACCGCTAACGTGTCCATATATACCCGCTCTGGCTCAAGCCATGGATTAAGCTCATTGCCAATGGCGTTATAAACACGCTCGCTGGAACCAGTGAATTCGTTCAACGCCTCTTTCGCACCGGCGATAAGTAATAATGATTGCGAATCTCGATGGCTACCTTCTTCATGCCAAGTCAGCGTTTTGTTAATCACCTTAGATAGCTGAACTTTGTCACGCACTGGCCAGCGCCCAATAGCGCGGTCTGGGGCACCATCATCATCAAAATCAACGAATGGCACGGCGGTGGGTAGCTGCCTCACTAAACCATCGCCTTCTCGATAAAAGCTTGGCATCAAATTAATCGGCGCTTGCTGTTCGCTGACATTAAAACCGCGGTAGTTATAGGTATGGTTGCCCACCAATAGAACGTATTGAAAGCTAGAAGACTTCGTTTGTTCACTCAAGTAATCACGAATCGCTCGCGGCACTGATAAGCCACCTGAATACTGAGCAAAAATTGAGTGAGAACTGACCACTTTCGTGCGACGCCCTAACTCAATCTGACGTTGAACAAAACTATCCAGCTCCTCCCCCATCAGCGAAGGAGCACTAATCACAACGTAATCCACATCCTTTAAACTAAGCGATTCATCATCGACGTTTTCTACCGCCAATAGATCGTTGGGGGTAAGATAATCCGACTCGTTTAGTAACCAAAATCGGTTCGCTGACGATGCCAGCTGCGAGCTTGGTAAGCTAACAGCCCAAGTGCCATCATTAAGCATCAACGGCTCCAATTGCGCAAAGTTACCCTCGAGGTCAGACTTATAAATAGCGTGGGGTATAGATTGGCTTACATCAATTTCAAGTAAACCATCAGTATCACGCAACAGAATACCGCCCATGGAAAGTGGGGTTTTAGTTGCAACTTGATACTCAATCGCTGCGTCAATAAAATAGGCAGCATCAAGGTTAAAGCCGTTATCGGGAATCAACTCAAACTCTACCTTGTTCTCGCCGTGCGAAAGCTGCGCAAGTGTATCGAGCTCTAATTCGATGGGCGAAAACCCATTCGCATAGCCCTCATGGATGGGCTCAGGAAAAAGCGCACGGTTCAGATACACTTTAAAATGATGATGCGGCTCTAAGTCACCATCACCGTCTGCATCTACTCTAGGGAAATCAATTGCACCCAATAGATTCAACTTGAGTTTGCTTGCCCTTTCGAGAACCGCGTGTTCAGGCACATTCAACGTTACGACCTTTAACCCGGTTTTTCGGTATGCAGGCACGGTGCTGTCATACCAAGGTTGCTCGCCTGGAAGAATAAATGAGTAAAGGTTCTTATCGCCAACCTTCTCCGCTTGCCAGTGATGATTTATACGGCGAATCGAATCCACATTACGCGGCGCCGAAACCAGAGGCGCAGCAAGCGCCTTCTCTGGATTAAAAGACAACAAATATCGACTGCTGCCAACATAACGCGCGTCGCTGTCGTTTGGACCCCTCGCAAGGAAGCGAATGGTGCCTCC
>CALKRK010000160.1 GCA_937989675.1 uncultured Arenicella sp.
GGCTTCGAATGGAAGCCCGCTAAAGGAGAGGTATATGGTTTTATGACCAGCGGCATGGCGCGCTTTGATCTAAATAACGTGAATGTACGTGAGCGCAGCAACGTCGCTTTGTACCGCTGGGAAGTCGGGCCTACCGATAACATCGATTTTGAAGAAGTGCCGCGGGCGCCAAATGGCCGACCACTAGAGCCTGGCGAACCCGACGAGCCTGAAGAACCCGTTGAAGAGGAGTGTGTTGAGCCAGAAATCCCAGAGCCAGTCGTCAACATTCACACTTATTCAGGCACCGCCTCAGGTACCTTAGTTGTAAGTGGTGAAAATAATGAGACTGCAACGTTTGATGAAAACGTGACGCTCACCGTCAGTGACGATCGCTCAATCACCTTTATGGTTGACGATGAATCTTTTTCGACTCAAGTCGCTTCTGATGGAAGCTTCTCTGGGCGTTTTACCTTTGATATTGGTGGTTTGGGTATTTGTATCGTGGACATTGATGTAAATGGCCGTATTAATGGCACCACAGCAACTGGTACAGCAACAGGCAGCGACGCATGTGCCGGAAATACCGCCACCTTTAATGCGTCGTTCAACGCGACCTCCCCAACCGCGCCCAGTTACTTAGATGAGAGGCCGATTGAGAGACCGAGAAGCACCTGTGGAGTGCCTAATTTATCACCTATATATACAATATTGATGGATGACTAATCCATAACTCGGGTCTATGCCGAGCATCGCTGATCTTCATCATGGCCTTGCTCGGCGTCGGCTATACTCCGAATTAGTTAAACACCGGAGTTTGCCATGGAATTCGATCCATTTTTGTTATCGCGAATTCAGTTTGCGCTGAACATCAGTTTCCATATCTTGTTTCCAACCATTTCCATTGGTTTGGCTTACTTCCTCGTTTTCTTTCGTATACGCTTTACGCAAACTCAAGACCCGCACTGGGAATTCATTTACGCATTTTGGGTTAAGGTGTTCGCGCTTACCTTTGCGCTTGGTGTTGTTACTGGCATCGTTATGAGCTTTCAGTTTGGTACCAACTGGCCTGGCTTTATGGAAAAAGCAGGGAATATAGCGGGCCCTTTACTTGGCTATGAAGTGTTAACCGCTTTTTTTCTAGAAGCGTCCTTCCTTGGCATTATGCTGTTTGGTAAGAGCCGCGTTTCTAATCGGCTACATTTGGCATCGACCATTATTGTCGCCGTCGGTACAACCTTATCAGCCTTTTGGATACTGAGCTTGAATTCCTGGATGCAAACGCCGACCGGTTATATTTACGAAGATGGGGTGATGATCGCTGAAAGTTGGTCGGCCGTTATTTTTAACCCTTCGTTTCCCTACCGTTTTGCGCATATGATGGTGGCTTGCATGCTTACCGCGTCGTTCTTTGTGGCCGGCGTCAGTGCTTGGCGGACTCTCAAAGGGGTCGATGGACCGGCGACTAAAAAGGTGTTGAGAGTTGCGGTTTTTGCGGCGGCTGTACTCACGCCAACTCAGGTGCTCATCGGTGACTTGCACGGCCTTAATACTCTAAAGCACCAACCAGCTAAGGTCGCGGCCATGGAAGGTGTTTGGGAAACACAGAACGGTGCGGCGTTGACTTTGTTTGGTTTCCCAGACGAGGAGGCACGCACTACTAACGCTGCGGTTAAAGTACCCAAGCTCGCGAGTTTTATTCTGACCCACGAATGGGATGGCGAAATCAAAGGCTTAAACGATTTTATCGGTGAGCACCCGCCAGTCGCTCCGGTGTTTTGGTCCTTTCGTATAATGGTCGGCGTTGGTATGTTGATGCTGTTAGTGGCCTGGGCTTGTTCATGGCAATTTTGGCGTAAAGGTCAACTTAATAGGCTCAGTTTGACAATACTCTTTACCATGACTTTCTCGGGATGGGTTGCGGTGTTGGCCGGTTGGTATGTTACCGAGATAGGGCGGCAACCTTGGATGGTGTCGGGCTTGATTCGAACCGTCGAAGTGGTGGCTGACCATCCTCCCGGAACACTTTTAACCACCTTGGTTGCTTATTTCGCAATGTATGCATTTTTGCTGATAAGTTATATTGGGGCTATCTTTTATTTGTCGAGTAAACCGGCTCAGTCTCTGCTTCGTATGCATAACTACGGCCTTCCTGGAATGCACCCGGAAGACCGCGCCTATAGCCCGATCGATGCTAACCCAGCCAACTCAAAATAGGAGCGCATTATGGAATCTGCATTGCCACTCGTTTTTGTCGCGATTATGGGGCTGTCACTGCTACTTTACGTAATTCTTGATGGTTATGACCTCGGTGTAGGCTTGCTACTACCGTTTGCCGACGATCAACAAAAAGACGTTATGATTGCGTCTATCGGGCCCTTTTGGGATGCCAATGAAACCTGGATTGTAATGGGGATTGGTGTTCTGCTGATTGCATTCCCAAGTGCGCACGGCATCATACTTACCAATCTGTATTTTCCGGCTACCATCATGTTACTAGGGTTGATTCTACGTGGTGTGGCGTTTGACTTTAGGGTCAAAGCTGGTGATTCAAAAAAAGCGATGTGGAATCGATTTTTCTTCATCGGCTCGTTAGTTGCATCAATGGCGCAGGGCTGGATGTTGGGCTCTTATATCACCGGTTTAACAGGTTCGCTCACCAACACCATCTTCTCAATTTTGATCGCATTTTGCTTGCCCGCTCTCTATTGTGTGCTGGGTTCAACATGGCTTTTGATCAAGACTGAGGGCGAGTTGTTTGCCAAGGCCGCGGGCTGGGCCAGAAAATCGGTATTGCCGATGGCAATTGGTTTGTTTTTGGTTTCGATCGCAACACCAATGGTGAGTAGCGTTATTGCCGAACGCTGGTTTCAGCTACCGAACTTCATTGGTTTGATGCCGATTCCGGTATCCAGCGGCATCGCATTGGTTCTTTTGACTATTTTGTTGCGCCGAGATATTGAACATTTAAGAGCAACTAACCCGTGGTATTTATTCATCTGCCCGGTGATAGTTTGTTTGATGGCGGCGCTTGGGCTCGCGTATAGCATTTTCCCAGACATTATCATCGGGCAAATGACCATTTGGGAGGCGGCGTCACACACTTCAGCATTGCAGTTTACGCTTTACGGGGTAGTCATTGTATTACCCTGTATCGTGATGTACACCATTTTTATTTATAAAGTGTTTGCCGGCAAGGCCACAGAACTCAGCTACGATTAATTAGGCTTTTTAATTCGAGCTTTGAAAAAACGGTCGATGTCTTTAGAGACGTGAATCTGGTCGGCAAACCAAGGGTGTAATTTTAGAAGTATGTCGATGTGTGAAATTTCGTCGTATAACACCGTTTGCACGTCAACGCCCGCGTTCTTCATCAGCTCGGCAAGCTGGTCTTGGTTGTATTGCCCAACTTGTTTGTCTGCTTTGCTATGTAACAGCAAGGTTGGCGGCTCAGAACCATCGACATAGTTGAAGACATCCATCAGCGGGTATCGCGCTGGAGGGCCAAACACTTTTTTAGTCACGTGCCAATCTGGAACAAAACTGTAGGGGCCTGCGATACCGGCAACGGCACGAAGATCTTTTTCGCTTAAGCCCACGGCATTTAGATACTGAGCATCGCTTGCCAGCATAAGCGCTGTATGGGCTCCAGCAGAGTGCCCGGCGACGAAAATATTATAAGGGTCACCCTTGTATTCTGAAATGTTTTCTTTCACCCAAGCAATAGCCTGCGCACCGTCTTCGACAAAGCTCGGGAAGCTTGCGCGTTCATCGGGGTATTTGACGTAATCCGGTAAGACAACAGTGTAGCCCAAACGGTGAAACGAATCGGCGGCAAAGAAATACTGGTCTTTGCGGCCATGCCGCCAGCTACCACCGTGAATAAACACCACCACCGGCGCGGTACTGTTTTGCGGATATATATCCAATTTTTGCCATGGTTGATCGCCGAAGGAAATATCGCTGGTGGCTTGAGTATTGCTGGCGGCCCCAATAGCGCTATTCATAAGCCACATGCCACGGTCGCGGTCACCGATGAACCATACAAAACCAACACCTATTAGGGCAAATGATCCAATAATGATGATTAGTTTTTTCATTTCTACGATTTTGATTCTAATATAGGGTTGGCACTTTATCTTAAGCGGCGCTTTGATTGTGTGTAGATGCTGCAAGCAAATAACTTGATCTATATAGATATTATTGCGGTGTTGCAGCGGTTTGCTTGTTGGCTTCCGCGGTGCGTTTTTCGAATTGACTACCTAGCCAAAATGCGGTGCTACACCAAGCCAAGCCGAGAAAGATACTGACACCTGCAACGCCAGCACCAGCAAATCCAAGTGATTTGACTACCGAATACGCCCAGGCGCTGCCCGCGTTGCCGCCCCTAAGTATGGTGGTGTCGATAAAATTCTTGGCTTTGTATTTTTCCTCTCGGCTTACTACGGAAAACAACATTTCGCGCGTCGGTTTCATGATCGAGTAATCGCCAGACCGGCGGAAAATTTCTACCCCGACCATTACCGCCAAAATCGGCATGCTGCTCATTAAGCCAAAGCCTAAGGTGATACCAACAGGGACGATCATTAAAGTGGCTCTGAACCCGAACCAGCGAATCATATGAGTCGTTAGCAGAAGCTGAAAAATCAGGGCAAGTACATTGACGGTGAAGTCTACCGTTGAGAACAAACGTGTTCTTTGCGTGGGGTCATCAAAAGACGCCGCCACCAGTTCAGCTTGCTGTATCTCAACAAAAGTAATGCTAACCGCGTAGAGCAAGATGAACAAACAAATCCCTAATAGGTAGGGTGATTTAATGATGAGTTTAAAAGCACCCCAAATACCGCCTTTCAAAGCTTCGTCGCGAACGATGTGTACTGAGTCGTCAGTGCTGAATTCTTCGTTTTGCCATCGTGTTAACCACAATATGCATACCACCGAAAGCGATAGAACCGATGCCGATATTAGTAATAACGGCGCTAGGCCGAGTTGTTGGACTAAGGTGGTGGTGATAATCGGGCCACTGATTGCGCCCGCTGTGCCACCAGCGGCAATAAATGCGAATAATCGTTTTGACTGCTCGCGGCTAAATACGTCGTTCATGAAACTCCAAAATAAGGAGACGATGAACATATTAAAGACGTTAACCCAGATAAAAAAAGCTCGCGTAACATTAGGCGCGCGTTGTTCAACATCAAACAAAAAGTAAAAGACCACCAATTGCGCCGCGAAGAAGAGAGTGCAATACGACAAAAACTGACGGGTTCTAAAACGCGTCGTCACCCATCCAAAAATTGGCGTGATTAAGAGCAATACAATAACTGTCATGAGCATAAGCCATTGAATATTGTCGACGCCATTGGCTATGACCATTTCCGAGCGAATAGGGCGGATAATGTAATAAGCGCAGAGGATCAGGTAAAAATACCCGCAGGAAACAAGCAGAGCTATGATTTCTTTCGGTTTTACCTTTACGAAACGGTCTAGGAAAGTAGCGGTTGATTGCATTTTTGAACGATTTAGGCTTTTTCAGGAGTCTAGCATCATTGTAAATTTCTGCGTATTTGCGCAATAAAGCGAACGCTCGCTCTATTTTTTATGATAGACTCCCGTCATGCCAAATTCCGCTGAAAACATGGTTAAGAGTCCCGTCGTGGCTGATGCATTACAGGATATGCCTGTGGACTTGTCATCGTTTGACTCATTTCTCAAGACCTTCCCTCTCCAGGGTGAACCTTTGTATGAGGCGGTGTTTAAGCGAAATACCGATATTATTCAAACGCAAAAGGCGCGTTTCGCGGTCGCTAATCTAGAGAAAATTCTTACCGCCACCTTTGTGGTTTCGTCGGTGTCTGGTTTTGATCGGATGTCGCTAAGAGATCTTTCCAGAGAAACGGGCATGAGCATGGGAGCCATATATTCCTGCATTAATAAGAAGGAAGATATTGCCCTAATGGTGGCAGATATAGTACGGCTATCAAGTGATTTAACTCGCCAGCACGCAATGCAAGCGAGCTCTCGTTGGTCTCAAATAGAGCAGAGCATTCGTTTTCACTTATACGCGAGTACTCTGTTGCAGCCATGGTATTTCTTTCTTTACTTCGAAACGCGCAGTCTTCCTGAGCAACAGCAGCGCGAATCAAAACGCATTGAGTTAGATGGTATCGATGGGTTTGAAGAACAAATTCGAGCAGGTGTCGACAGCGGTGAATTTAGTACCGATGACCCTCGAATGGTCGCGAACACAATTGTTGTGCTGCTGGAAGATTGGTATCTGAAACCGTGGAAAATACGCCTAACAGATTCGGCCGACAAAACGCCAGGCCAACAAGAACGACAGATTAACCGCTATCACCAGTCTTTAGTTGGGCTGGTCAGAAAATTATTGGCGACTCAATAAGACTATCGCCGTCCATTCAACGAAAATTAATTTTGACAATTCAAGCGAGCATTTAACATGAATTACAAAGTCCCATTAAAAGACATCCGTTTCGTGACCAACGAAGTTTTAGATATGCCTGGTCACTATAGCCAATTCACTAAGGGCAAAGCCGTAGACCCGGACACCTTGGAAGCTATTTACGAAGAAGCGGCTAAGTTCTGCGAAAATGAACTGGAGCCGTTAAACCAAATTGGTGATGAAGAAGGCTGTAAATTTGACAACGGCGAAGTCACCACACCAAAAGGTTTCAAAGAAGCTTACGCAAGTTTCGTTGAAAACGGTTGGCCTTCACTGTGTGGCCCGGAGGAATTCGGCGGCCAAAATATGCCGGAGTCAGTTGGTTTGGTAATGATGGAAATGATGATTGCATCGAATCACAGCTGGAGTATGTACCCCGGCCTTAGTTCAGGTGCCATCAAAACTGTCCACACACACGCGCCGCAAGCTTTGAAAGAGCGTTTTATGCCACCTATGGTAGCGGGTAACTGGACCGGTACTATGTGTTTAACTGAGCCACATTGTGGTTCGGATTTAGGCTTGCTGAAAACATTTGCCGTTCCAGATGCCGAGGCAAGTGAAGATGGTGCTTACAAGCTCTCTGGTAGCAAGATTTTCATTTCTTCAGGTGAGCACGATATGGCGGACAATATTGTCCACATCGTTCTTGCACGATTGCCAGACGCGCCAGTGGGCATTAAAGGTATTTCTTTGTTCCTAGTGCCAAAATTTTTGGTGAACGAAGACGGTTCATTGGGTGAGCGCAATACCGTTGCTTGCGGGTCAATTGAAGAAAAAATGGGCATTCATGGTAACTCTACCTGCGTGATTAACTTTGATGAAGCGAAGGGTTATTTGATTAGCGAGCCGCATAAGGGCATGCGCGCCATGTTTACTTTTATCAATGAGTCTCGTTTGGGTGTGGCCATGCATGGTCAGGCTCACTCTGAAGTGTCTTTTCAGAAAGCGCTTGCCTACGCGAAAGACCGCTTACAATTTCGTGCGCACCCTCGTGTAGATGAAAGCAAAGCGGCTGACCCAATTATTTCCCACCCTGACGTACGCCGTATGCTATTGACGCAAAAATCGATTGCTGAAGGTGGTCGCATGCTGAACATGTTTTGTGGTCAGCAAGTTGATATTACGTTGTCGCCAGATTTCTCTGATGAGCAACGTGAAGATGCCGAATCCATGTTGGCGGTGTTAACGCCAATTGCTAAGGGCTTTTTATCAGAGACCTCAATGGAAACCACCAATTACGGTATTCAAGTATTAGGAGGTCACGGTTTCATTAAAGAGTGGGGCTTGGAGCAGGAAGTACGCGATGCACGTATTTCTCAGTTGTATGAAGGCACTACTGGAATTCAAGGTTTGGATTTACTCGGCCGTAAGATTCTGAAATCGCGCGGTAAAGTAATGAAACCGTTGATGGCTAAGGTTCAAGCGTTTATCAAAGAGAATAAGCGCAATAAATTTGCTAAGGAGCTTAAGGGCTATATAAGCACTTGGGAATCACTAACTCGGTCGGTCGGTTTCTCCGCTATGCGTAACACCGACGAAGTTAACGCCGCCGCGGTGGACTATTTGATGTTCTGCGGTTATGTCACGGTAGCCTACTTCTGGGCCGAGGCAGCGGTTGCGGCCGAGAAAGCTCTGGGTAACGGCGCTTCAGAGCCGGAGTTCTATAAAACTAAAGTCGCTACGGCTGATTTTTATTATCAACGCATCATGCCTCGAGTGTTGGCACACGAAGCGGCAATCAAAAATGGTGTTGATACAATGATGGCGATTGACGCGGAGAACTTTGCTTTTCTGTAAATCTTAAAAGCATAGTCGAATAGCAAAATTAAAAAACCCGCTTTCAGAGCGGGTTTTTTATACGCGGCTGCTTAGCTCGAGTAGGGGCGTAACATATCGATATGCGGTATACCGTCTTCCAAATACATATCGGAAATAGTTTTAAAGCCAAGGCTATTGTAGAAGGGCTCTAAGTGCTGTTGAGCGCCAATTTTCTGACTTTCGCCTGGGTAACATTCTTCTAGTTTTTCGATCGCCGCAAGCATTAGTGTTCTACCAAGACCGGAACCTCGATATTGAGGCGCCACGACCACTCGGCCAATTGATGCATAGTCGTAGGTTATCCCTGGCTTTATCAAGCGCACATAAGCGGCTAGTTGCTCATCAATATAGCCGGAAAAATGCAACGCGACTTTGTCAGTATCATCAATATCAGGGTAGGCGCATTCCTGCTCGACCACAAAAATGGCTTGTCTGAGCTTTAAAATACTAAACAGTTCATCGGTAGTGAGTTCGTTGAACGTTTTTGTTTGCCAATCTATCTCTAGCATGTGACTTAGCAGTTATGCCTCATAACCAAAAGGGTCATCTACTGAATAAGAGGGTTCTGTAAACCATTTTGGTCCGTCCTCTGTCATGTAAAAATGATCTTCCAAGCGGATGCCAAATTCACCTGGAATACTAATCATGGGTTCATTGCTAAAGCACATGCCTACGTCTAACGGAGTCGTATCGCTAGAGACCAAGTAAGGCCATTCGTGAATATCTAAGCCAATTCCGTGCCCAGTTCTATGTGGTAAGCCTGGTGTCGCGTATCCAGGCCCATAGCCTTGCTCAACCAAGTAGCCTCGAGCGGCGTCATCTACGGTACCGCATGGTTTGCCGAGTTGTGCAGCGCTGAAGCCGGCCGCTTGACTGGCCTTTTCCTGGTTCCATACTTCGCGGTCGCGCGCGGTGGGTTCTCCATACACATAGGTACGCGTGATGTCGGAATTATAACCGTGTAGCTGGCAGCCTGTGTCTATTAAGACCATGTCACCCAATTCAAGTTCTTTAGGGTTACTTACGCCATGTGGATACGCGCTGTCTTCGCCGAAGAGCACAATACAGAAGTACGATCCTTTTGGTGCGCCGGTGGCTCTGTGTGCATCATCGATAAATGCAGTAACTTCTTCGGTGCTTATGCCATCGCGCAGAATTCTAGCGGCGGATCTATGTACTTCTAGCGTCATATCTTTAGCGCGCTGAAGTAGAGCCAACTCGTTCTGTGATTTGCACATACGGCAACCGGCGGTGACCGGTTTTGCGTCGACAAATTCAATGGTCGGGCAAGCCTGATTTAGGCCATTGCTGATAAAGAAAGAGCACGATTCGTCTAGAGCGACTCGCTCTCCTTCATCAATGCCAAGTTGATTTAGTAACTTCTGAAACAGTTCGTAGGGGCTTTCATGTTCTTGCCAACCGTGAACTCTTCCCTCTACCAACATATAGCCATTTAAGGTGCTGATCTCGAAGTTTGGCGCGATGTAGTGCAAAGCGCCATCAGCCGTTAGGATGGCACCGACCATGCGTTCGCTGGCTCCCCAGCGCGTGCCAGTAAAATAGTAGAGATTTGTGCCTGCGTTTAGATAAGTTGCTGAAATTCCCTCAGTGCGCATGATGACGCTCGCTTTCTCAATGCGGGCATGGAATTCATCTAGCTGGATTGCTTCGATACCTTGTGTCATGTCACTGAGCATCGCTAATTCTGTTTTGGCATCGCTGCCACCAACACCGATAGTCATAATTTTCCTCGCGCTGTGTTTGGTTTAGCGTTATAAGTGTTCAATCGAATTTTCGTTGAATATATAGGGTAAATGTGGCCATAAAACCGACCATTTATAAACTGAGGATTGCACTGTCTGACCTCGAACGCAACTATTACGACACCTTGAACCTAACGGTTGCATTGCATCCCTCGGAAACGCCAGAAAGAATGATGGCGCGGGTGATGGCTTTTTGCCTAAATGCTCAAGAAGGTTTAGCGTTCACCAAGGGCTTAAGCGAAGTAGACGAGCCCGACATTTGGGTGCGCACTATGGATGATAAAACCTCTCTATGGATTGACGTAGGCGAACCAGCTCCAGACAGAATTAAGAAAGCGGTACGCAAATCTGATCTAGTTAAGGTTTATAGTTTTAACTCGAAGTCAGATGTATGGTGGGAACAAAATAAGTCAAAATTTGTTTTATTCAATGCGCAATTTCACCAATTTGATTACGGGGAAATTAAGGGTTTGTCGAACTTGCTTGCGCGCACTATGGACATGTCCGTCACGGTTACCGGCGAGTCCGCATTCGTCGCTAGCGAAGAGGGTGAGTCTGAACTGAACTGGAAAAAACTAGAAAATTAAAAAAAGAATGATTTTTTTGAATCCAAACTGACTAAAGCTGCATCTAAAAGGCAAGCAGTAAAA
>CALKRK010000161.1 GCA_937989675.1 uncultured Arenicella sp.
GAGGCAACTCTGAGATTAATTAGCGTTCGCATTGATGGATTCAGTTTTTAGTTTTGCTTGTTCGATCGCGACACTCAAATCGTGCACCGCCATAGCGTAGAGCACACTATGGTTATATTGAGTAATCGCGTAGAAGTTACGATGAGTATAAAAATAGCGTGGCATTGAATAGTCTTTATCTTCCGTAACGCCAGAGGGCGTATTCGATGAAGATGGACTAACCGTCCATTTCCCCGATTTATTCGTATTCTGATTAGAATTATCTGAGGACGAAGAAGCTATTTTCGAGGTGCTTAATTTAGCCGGCAACTTCAACCTTTGCCCACGAAAAATATCCCCCCGCGTATTCAGTTTGTTTAACTTAAACAGTTCTCGGCAAGGCACGTTTTTAGCCTCCGCGATCTGACAAGCGGTGTCTCCAGCTCGAACAATGTAGTACTTATCTTTTTCAGGTTCTGGCACAATTTCACTGGCGTTTAACATCAACACGTTAAGCTTTTCATCATCATCTATTGAGCTAGGAAGATTTGCGCCTTTATCTCTTAGTTCCGCTGCGGTGAATTTTGTTTTACGCTTTCGATTCGCTAGATCGACAATCGACTCCGCCACTTCAACATGGGCTTTTGAGGTTACCGACTCACCTGGTTTCCAACCATTTTTAACGAAATAGTTCGCAACACTGCCTATGGCATCGCTTGGGTTATCAATTAGATCCGCTTTTCCGTCACCTGAAAAATCTATCGCATAATGTCGATAACTACTTGAGATAAATTGAGGGTAACCAACAGCACCAGCGTATGAACCGAGGATTGCTGTTGCGTCCATGTCATTTTCCTTGGTCAAGATCAAAAACTCCTTGAGCTCTTTTGCGAAAAATGCACTGCGCCGTGGAAACCCGACAACCAAAGTAACTAAACTATCCAGCACTCTGTGCTTTCCGGTAATGCGACCAAACTTAGTTTCCACGCCAATAATCGCAACAATCACGCTGGCCGGCACACCATATTCCCTTTCAGCCCGCGTTAAATCGTCGAGATGTTCATTCCAAAATTCTACGCCTTGCTGAATACGATCTTCCTTAAGAAAGATCTTTCGGTACTTACCCCAGGTTAAACGATATTCCGCAGGGTTTGTCATTGCGTCTAATACCGATTGCCGAACCTCCGCGTGCGCAAACAACGCAGCTAATTCTGCTTGAGAGTATAGCTTTTCTGCAACCAACTCGTCGACGATAGACTGCACTTTCGGATAATCGTCGAGATCAATTGCCCTGACCTGAAAAGACAGACCAAAGAGAATCGCAACCGAGAAAAATTTTAAATAAATAGACTTCATAGCTTTATAGTAGCGGCTAACGTGACATAAGGCTGCGAGTGTTATGGATACCCATCAAGATACCAAAGCCCGCCATCAGAGTCACCATGGATGTTCCACCGTAACTGATTAGAGGTAACGGTACACCAACTACCGGCAACATGCCCGAAACCATCCCAATGTTAACGAAAACGTAAAAAAAGAAGGTCATTGACAAACTACCTGCCAGCAACCGCGAAAATGTATCTTTTGTGTAGTAAGCGATGTACAAACCACGCGCCGTTAAGGCTACGTATAAGCACAACAACATAAGCACACCAATAAAACCGTTTTCTTCCGCAAACACCGAAAATATAAAATCGGTATGCCGCTCAGGAATAAAATCGAGTTGCGATTGGCTGCCCTCAGTCCACCCTTTGCCCTGCGCTCCGCCACTGCCGATCGCAATCATCGATTGAATTGTGTGGTAGCCATCACCTAACGGATCAGACCAAGGGTCAAACAAGGTTTGAATTCTCCGCTGTTGATATGGGTGCAAAAATTGGTAAAGAATCGGGGCCGCAACAGCGCTAATCGCGAATAAAATTCCGATGTGTTTCCAGGCAAATCCGGCCAGAAAGATAATAAGAGTGCCAGACATCAAGATAAGTAATGTGGTTCCGAGATCAGGCTGCTTTAAAATTAACGCGGCAGGAACCACCAGAACCAAGGCGGCGAAAATCAAATTCTTCGGCCCAGGCGGGAGCGTCTTACGGGTAATAACCCAAGCAACCATCATCGGCACCGCTAGTTTCATGGCCTCTGAAGGTTGAAAACGAATAACACCTAGATCCAGCCAGCGTTGTGCACCTTTTCCAACGTCACCCACAACTAGCACTAGCACTAACATAAGCAGCCCTGCTGCGTAAAAATACGGCGACCACCGAAACAAGGTATCTATTCGTATTTGAGCGATAATCATCATGCCGACAAACGCAATACCCATACGAATTCCTTGATTCACGATGAGTCGGTAACTCTCGCCACCAGCACTCCACAAAATCAACAAGCTTGCGGCGCACAATATTAGCAACCCAAACAGCAATGGCAGGTCTACCTTGATCCGAAACATCAGAGAGTCTCCTCACTTATGTTTGAAGTAGCTGGTATGGTTGTATCAGTCGCAGAATCCTCTACATTATCGCTCTCGGTTTCAGGCACAATGGCGTTCGCGTCTTTACCTAACAAATAGAAGTCCATAACCTTTCGTGCAACTGGCGCCGCAGCACTACTACCACTGCCACCATTCTCTACAATCACAGCAACGGCGATCTTGGGTTCTTCAATAGGGGCAAAGGAAACAAATAGCGCGTGATCTTTCTCAAAATCGCTTAACTTGCTCTCATCGTACTTAGCGCCTTGTGCAATAGCGACAACTTGCGCCGTACCAGTCTTCCCAGCAATCGAATATTCAGCATCTAAGCCTGAAGCGCGCGCGGTGCCTCTTGGATGTTCAACAACCGCTCTCATCGCATCAATAATCACATCGAAATTTGCGCTCTTGGCCTCGACATTACCCAATGTATCGCCTTGCAAATCAATAATTTCGGGTTCTTCGCTCTCACCTTTGCTGTGTACTAAACGATCAACCAAGCGAGGCTCAATACGTTCCCCGCGGTTTGCCAGCGTTGCAGTCATTACGCCAAGTTGTAGCGGTGTAACAAGCATATAGCCTTGGCCGATGCCAGTATTCAAGGTATCACCTGGGTACCATGGCGCACCGCGACGGTCTCGTTTCCAATCTCGAGAAGGCACCAAACCGGAAGGCTCAGCCTGCAAATCAATCCCTGTTTTATGGCCTAGACCGAAACCCTTTAAAAACTCAGATATTTTGTCGATACCAAGAGAATTAGCCATTTGATAGTAATAAACATCGCATGAGCGCATGATTGACCACAACATATCAACTGGGCCGTGCCCTCCACGCTTCCAACATCGATAGCGATGGCTACTACCTTTGAGCTTATAGTAGCCGTTACAGGTAACGCTGGCATTGCGATTCCAACCATTCTCCAAACCAGTCAAAGAAACTAACCCTTTGATAGTTGAACCAGGCGCATAGCGCCCGTTTAAGGCACGATTGACCAAAGGCCGGTTAACATCTTCACGCAAGGCGTTGTAGGACCGGTGATCGATTCCGTTAACGAACTTGTTAGGGTCATAAACCGGATTGCTAACAAAGGCAAGCACATCACCAGACGAGGGTTCGATTGCAATAACCGAGCCGCGCCTATCGCCTAAGTATTCGCGCGCTTTGATTTGCAAATCGGCATCAACATTAAGGTAAATATCGTCCCCGGAAACCGGTGGATTTCGATCTAATTCCCGAATAATTTGCCCATGCGCGTTAGTTTCAACTTGCTCGAACCCAACCTGCCCAAGCAAATGGTCTTCATAGTGAGCCTCAATACCCGACTTACCGATGTAATCCGTACCTTTATATGCTTTCTCATCAATACTATCTAAATCACGCTGGTTAATTCGACCAACGTAGCCCAGCACATGAACCAACTCTCCCCCATAAGGATAGTTTCGCTGCAATCGAGCCTGCACGCTGGCCCCAGGTAAACGGTAACGGTTAACCACGAAACGAGCCACTTCTTCTTCGCTCAGGTTGACCTTAAGCACTTGGGCCTCGAAATCTGGGCGCGCTTTCACCAAACCTCTAAATTTTCGAATCTCGGATGGAGACACTTCGATAATTTTTGCAAGATCATCCAACAAGTCGTCCATGTCTCTGACTTGGTCTGGAAGTATCTCTAAGGTAAAAACAGGGATATTTTCAGCCAACACCTTGCCATTACGATCATAGATTTGCCCACGTACAGGTGGTACTGGCAGGAGTCGCACGCGATTATCTTTGGACAAAACTTCAAAGCGCTGGAAGCTCGAAATCTGTAAGTGCCATGCTCTAATGATTAACGCCAAACTAAGCAAGCCTAACAGCACCACCAATGCAATTAGCCGAGCGTGTATTAAATTCGTCTCGCGTAAATAGTCTTTAAGCTCGATGTTTTCTTTTACCATCTTCGCCTACTCTTGAACATTAACTAACGAATCCGCGCTTTGCGGCGCAGCTCTTCAAGTAGAATAAATGCAAATGGCCAGATCAACACGTCGCCCACCAAAGAAAACCAATACTCACGTGTAATGGTGAAATCACTGACAATACCGTATAACCAGCCGGTCAAAAGCTTAAAAATAGCGATCAGCATTCCCACGAATATCATTTGCTGCCATATGGATAAGACGCGCAGTTGTTGATGCGTTGCATTCACAATAAATGCGAGTGTCGCAAAGCCTAGGCCTAGCACACCAAATTTTCGAACAAAAAGCACCTCCAATAAAGTACCGATAACAAACGCTACAAATGGCCCAACTCGGCCAGGAGATATTAGAGCCCAGTAAATGATGACCAAGGCAATCCAATCTGGCCAAAAATGAAATAACCAGGCGGGCAGCTGCACAATGGTTAAAACCAGCGCGATAAATGATGACAACGCAACGGCAAAAAACAAACTGGTGGAAGAGCGGCTAGTATTCGGAGACATATCAGTTACTCTCCGGAGAGTCGATTATCGCTTGCCTAGTCTTAGGTTTCTCGCGCGAAAGCAATAACACGTGATTAGAGCGGTCAAGCTTGGCAATTGGCTTTGCGGTTACTCGAATAAATTTTTCATCTTGAATAACTTTTACGTCGTCGATAATCGCGACCGGGTAACCATTTGGAAAACGCCCGCCAAGCCCAGAACTGATTAGCACATCGCCAACTTTGATATCCGAATTCTGATTAAGAAACGGCACTCGCAAACGACCAACACTGCCGGTTCCATAAACAATCGTTCTCAGCCCATTACGCTCTATCTGCACCGGCAAGGCGTGCCCAGGGTCGGTAATCAATACCACTATACTGCTCAGCGGCATTACCTCAGTAACCTGACCAATCACACCTTGATCATCAATCACTGCCTGCCCTTCATAGACACGGTCACGCAAACCACGCCCGACAGAGATTCGATGATTGTCCCGATCAAGGTTCACGTCCATCAACTCGGCAAGAGTAATTTTTTCTTTAAGCCTCTCGGAAGCATCTAATAAGGCGCGTAGATCCTGATTTTCTTCTTCAAGGGTTCTGAGCAAAAGCGTCTCAGACTTCAATTTGAAGTATTCATTACGTAAATTATCGTAGGCGATTTGAACATCAGGCTCTGCAGTGAGCGAGGAGGTAAACAGGCGCCCAATACTTGATGGTATTGACGCTAGATATTGAATAGGCGTTAGCGCCACCGACATCACATTACGGGGCGCATTAAGCCACGCCGTTTTTGAGTCGACAACCATCATTATGATGGAGATCACAAAAACCAAACCGAATTGTGACCAACCGGAATTTTTTCGAAATGGGTTTGCCACGATGACTTACTTCTTTACTCTACTCAGAAGTTAATAGGCTGGTGCAGCCTTGGTAACGGCCTCCGATGCGGCTATTCGTGAGCAAACACATCGCCGAGATTATCCATCTCTTCAAGTGCCCTACCACAACCGCGCGCAACACAAGTTAGCGGGTCATCAGCGATGACAACCGGTAGACCAGTATCTTCCATTAAACGGCGATCCATATCACGCATTAATGCGCCACCACCAGCAATTACCATGCCCTTATCACCAATATCCGCACTTAATTCAGGAGGGGTTTGTTCAAGAGCTTGCTTGATTGTCTGAACGATGGATTCCAAGGGATCGCTGATGGCTGAGTAAATCTCTTTACTGCTTAGCGTAACCGCGCGCGATAAGCCTTCAGCGATATCGCGGCCTTTCACTTCCATCTCTCGCTCTTCTGATTTATCCCAAGCTGTCGCGATCGCCTTCTTAACACGCTCCGCACTGGCCTCACCAATCAGTAGGCCATGATTGCGTCGAACATGATTAATAATTGCTTCATCGAAGGTGTCTCCAGCGACTCTCAGCGAAGTGCTGTAAACCATACCACCCAGAGACATCACGCCCACCTCAGTTGTACCACCGCCGATATCCAACACCATTGACCCAGTCGGTTCTGCAACCGGTAGATTTGCACCAATAGCAACGGCCATCGGCTCCTCAATCAAATACACTTCTCGTGCACCAGCGCCATAAGCTGATTCACGAATCGCTCGCCGTTCTACTTGAGTAGATCCACATGGAACACAAATAATAATTCTCGGGCTGCCCTGCAACCAACGATTCTCTTGCACCTTCTTGATAAAGTACTTAAGCATCTTTTCGGTAACATTAAAGTCGGCAATCACGCCGTCTTTCATGGGGCGAATGGCTTTGATTGAACCGGGTGTTCTGCCGAGCATTTTTTTTGCTTCGGAACCAACCGCTAAAATGCTTTTATTATTTAATCCACCGCCTGGTGCATAGCGTATAGCTACCACCGAAGGCTCGTTAAGAATAATGCCTTTTTCTTTTACGTAAATAAGGGTGTTGGCGGTACCGAGGTCAATCGCCAAATCATTGGAAAACAAGCCGAGAATACTACGTAACATGGTGAATTATGGTGTTGTTCTAATCGTTATTCTTATTGGGTTTCGAAAACCCTTGGGTTAATCGGAATATTGTACAGCCTTACGGCTCACTGCGCTATTCAACAACGCCTCTATCTGTGGTAATTTCGTGGTTTACCCAACTAAATCAGATTTGAAGCAATTTTGACTGCTTTTTACAGTAACAGAGTCTAAAAATTTAGGCTGTCTGTAAACGAGCTCTCAGTTACCACTCAGCCATTTTCGAATTCTATTGTGTAATCGTCTATTAATATGACAAGCAATAAAATGAACCTATCGGCTCTGATTTCTAAACTCTAATTCAATAGACACACTACTTTATTCGAATGGCACTAGATAATGAAACTGTGCATATCATTGCACGCCTCGCTCGTCTAAACATCGACGATTCCGAACTTGAAAAATACGGTTCAGAGCTCTCCAACATTCTTAACTTAGTCGAGCAAATGGAAGCCGTCGACACCAGTGGTGTTGAACCAATGACACACCCATTTGACGCAACCCTTCGAATGCGAGCAGACGAAATAAGCGAGGGCAATCAGCGAGAAAAATTCCAAGCAATTGCCCCAAGCTCCGAGAACGGATTGTATTTGGTCCCGAAGGTCATTGACTGAGTCTTGCCAATTAGTAACCAACACTACAAAGATCGAATAACTGGAACTGAATTTTGACTATTATCACTCTCGCCCAGCTGTCGGCTGATCTAGACGCCGGCAAGGTTTCAAGCACCGAGCTAACACAAGAATACCTGCAACGGATCGACGCCTCAGAACACAACGCTTTTATCAGTGTTGATCAAGAGCTCGCCTTAACGCGAGCCAAGGACGCGGACGCAAAACGCGCGAACGGAGAAAGTTCACCGCTACTTGGTGTGCCTATCGCCCAAAAAGACATCTTTTGCATTGATGGAACTCAAACCACTTGCGGCTCCAAAATCCTTGAAAATTTTATTGCACCCTACACAGCAACTGTTGTTAGCAATATGCACGACCACGGCGTTGTTAGTTTGGGTAAAACCAATATGGATGAATTTGCCATGGGCTCGTCCAATGAAACTTCCCATTACGGCAATGTCGTTAACCCCTGGAGTTCTAAGGGTGCAACCTTAGTTCCGGGCGGCAGTTCTGGTGGTTCCGCGGCAGCTGTCTCTGCACAGCTTGCACCGGCGGCCACCGGCACCGACACGGGAGGATCAATCAGGCAACCTGCCGCGTTCTGCAATTTAACCGGTATTAAACCAAGTTACGGGCGGTGCTCACGATACGGCATGATTGCGTTTGCTTCATCGTTAGACCAAGCTGGCCCAATGACCCATACTGCTGAAGACGCAGCCATGCTATTAAATACTATGGTTGGCTTTGACTCTAAGGACTCAACGTCACTTGATGTTCCAGCCGAAGACTACACAACTCAGCTAAATGACTCTATAGAAGGCCTCAATATTGGTTTACCCAAAGAATTTTTCGGTGAAGGCCTTAAACCTGAGATCGCCACGCTAATCGAGAGAGCGGTTAAAGAATATGAATCCTTGGGCGCCAACATTAAAGAAGTGTCTTTACCGAATTCGCACTTAGCACTACCGAGCTACTACGTAATAGCGCCGGCGGAAGCGTCATCCAACTTATCTCGTTTCGACGGCGTTCGTTACGGCTACCGAACCGAGGAATACACCGATTTAGTAGACATGTACACCAAGACCCGGTCGGAGGGGTTCGGCGATGAAGTCAAACGCCGCATTATGATTGGCGCTTATGCACTCTCATCTGGTTACTATGATGCTTATTACTCGAAGGCTCAAAAGCTACGCCGCTTGATCGCAAATGACTTTAACGACGTGTTCAAAGAGTGCGACGTTTTAATGGGCCCGACTACGCCGAGTACGGCATTTTCTGCTGGCAGCAATAGTGACGACCCCGTTGCTATGTACCTAAACGACATATACACCATACCCGCCAACCTAGCAGGCCTGCCTGCCGCCTCGATACAGGCCGGCTTCACCAGTGCAGGGCTTCCGATTGGTTTGCATATCATCGCTCCTTACCTACAAGAGTCCAAATTGTTAAACGTTGCTCACCAGTACCAAAAAGTTACCGATTGGCACACCCTATCTGCACCAGGCGCAAGCGCGCATAACGTTGGGGAGAAAGCCTAATGTTTACATGGGATCAACGTTGGGAGGTCGTTATTGGCCTCGAAGTTCACTCGCAACTGCAAACTCAATCCAAAATATTCTCCGGCAGCTCAATTGCTTATGGAGCTGAACCGAATACACAAGCAAGCGCCGTCGACATCGCCCTTCCTGGCGTGTTGCCCGTCATGAATCAAGAAGCCGCGCGTTTAGCAGTCAAGTTTGGCTTGGCAATTGGCGCGCACATTAACCAGCGTAACGTCTTCGCTCGAAAAAATTATTTCTACCCTGACTTGCCCAAAGGCTACCAGATTTCACAGATGGAGCTGCCCATTGTTGGTTTGGGCGAATTAGAGATCGACACCGAGGACGGCGCAAAAAAAATCGGCATCACGCGCGCCCACCTTGAGGAAGACGCAGGCAAATCGTTACACGAAGATTTCCAAGGGCAAACTGGGATTGACCTCAACCGTGCGGGAACACCTTTGCTCGAAATCGTATCCGAGCCTGATATGCGTTCACCGTCGGAAGCGGTAGCCTATTTGCGCAAGCTGCACAGCCTCGTGCGTTACATCGAAATTTGTGATGGCAATATGCAAGAAGGTTCGTTTCGCTGCGATGCAAACGTCTCCGTTCGCCCTCGCGGGCAGGAAGAGCTCGGCACTCGTACCGAATTAAAAAACATCAATTCGTTTCGCTTTGTCGAACGAGCCATTGAGTTTGAAATAGAACGTCAGATCGACATATTGGAAGACGGCGGCAAGGTGGTTCAAGAAACTCGCCTATACGACCCAGATAAACACGAAACAAGATCAATGCGTTCCAAAGAAGATGCACATGATTATCGTTACTTCCCTGATCCAGACCTTCCCCCAATGGTACTAGAAGACAGCTTCATTGAGGAGATTCGCGCTACCTTGCCGGAGCTACCAGGCGCCAAAAAAGCTCGCTTCGAGTCCGAACTTGGTTTATCGACTGCTGACGCCGACGTTCTAACGGCCGATCGAGACGTGGCTGAGTTTTTTGAGAGCACAGTTAACGCAACCAAAGCAGAAACAAAAATAGTTGCGAACTGGATGGTAGGTGAACTGTTCGCCAACCTAAATAAATCAGATTTAGAAATAGCGGCATCACCCATTTCAACCGCCCAATTCGCCCTCTTGCTTGACCGCATTGCCGACAATACACTGTCAGGTAAAACCGCTAAACAAGTGTTTGCCGCGCTCTGGGAAAAAGAAGGTGAAGTAGACGCCATCATTGAAGCCAAAGGCCTAAAGCAAATCACAGACACAGGGGCAATCGAGACCATTGTCGATGAAGTCATAGCAGCCTGCCCTGAGCAAGTTCAACAGTTTAAAGACGGTAATGATAAAGTCATTGGTTTTCTGGTTGGGCAAGTTATGCAAAAGTCGCGAGGTAAAGCCAACCCACAAATGGCCAATCAAATGCTCAAAGACAAAATGAGTTAAGTATGAGTGAACCAAGTTTTTCAGAATTACTAAACGGCCTATACAACGACGCTGAAGGCTCTTTATCCGCTGAGGGCTCTCAAACCCAAACCGCTGACGGCACTTTATCAGCTGAGGGCTCTTGGTCGGTCACGATTACCGACAACTGGATGCAAGGCCGCACTACTTATGGCGGTCTTTCAGCAGCAATTTGTCTAGAAGCGGTACAACGTAACTACAGCGACTTGCCGCCACTTCGATCATCTCAAATTAACTTTATCGGCCCTGCGGGCGGCCCCGTAAAGATAAAAACGAAGGTGCTACGCCAAGGCCGTGCTGTTAGTTACATCAGTGCTGAAATGATTGGCGAAAAAGGCTTAGCCACGCAGGCCGTGTTTTGCTTTGGCGCTAGCCGAGAATCAAGAATTGATGAAGACTTCACTGCACCGCCAACGGTGCCTTCAGTGTCTGATTCAACAAATTTCTTCGATGCAGGATTCGGCCCGGCCTTTGCAAGCAATTACGACTGTTTATTAGCCAAAGGCGGCCACCCAATCAGTGGTTCACCTCACCACGAGCACTTTATATGGGTTCGGCACAAAGACCCAGAGGCCACAGACATCACAGCCCTAATCGGGATCGCCGATATGCCACCGCCTGCAGTTTTGCCTATGTTCAAGGAATTTGCGCCAATCAGCTCAATGACCTGGATGATGAACTTTTTAAGCGACGATATCAGCACCAAAGATGGTTGGTGGCTAATGCG
>CALKRK010000162.1 GCA_937989675.1 uncultured Arenicella sp.
ACCATTTTGATTCGCTATCTGAATACTTAAACCGGGCCTAGCGTTAAGCTCAAGCACTAGGGGCCCACGTTGTTTATCGAGAACCAAATCAACACCAAGATAACCGAGCTCAGAAACTTCGTAGCAGCGAGCCGCAAGCGCTAGCAAGTTTTGCCAATCTGGGATTCGTATCTCATCCAAAGATCTTTCGGTATCAGGGTGACGCTCGATTGGTTGATTGAACTGAACAGCTGAAACGGCCTGACCATTGGAAATATCAATGCCCACGCCAACAGCCCCCTGATGCAAATTGGCTTTACCGTCGCTGGCGGCCGTCGCCAGCCGTAACATGCCCATGACCGGGTAACCTTTAAAGACGATCAAACGAATATCAGGAACCCCTAGATGGCTGTAGCCGTCAAACAGAGGGTCAAATTCGATCAATGACTCAATCATCGCGGTATCCGGTTCACCACCGAGGCTGAATAAGCCGGCCAAAATATTACTAACATGGCGCTTTACTTCATCCAGGCTTATTCGAGAGCCAGAAGCTTTAACAAAACCCTGGTCATCCTGCTTGGTGACAACCAAAATGCCCTTACCACCACTGCCCTGTACTGGTTTTATGCAAAAACCACCATTATCAGGAAGCATCGATTCTAGAAAACCCACATCATGCTGATAGCGCACCACACCCAACAACTCAGGCACCGCTAAACCTTCCTCAAGAGCCAGTTCTTTGGTGAGTAACTTGTTGTCAACGTTTGGATAGAGTCGACGATCATTGTAACGCCCCACATAGCTGATGTTGCGTTGATTCATCCCCATAATACCGCGCACTCGGAGTGCACTGGGTTTAGCTAAGCGGCTAAGCATTGCGCGCATCATCGGTGTTTAACCCAGAGGCCGAAAGCGTTTCAACTCGGTTAAGCGATAGCCCGTGTACTGACCAATAATCAAAATTGCGGCCATCACCAAAGCGTGAACACCAAGAAAATTGAATGCCCAATGCCGAACCCAGCCGTTGTCCATCAGCAAATAAGCAACGGTGGCAATAAACAAGCTACCGCCGCCTTGAATCATGACCTCACGAGCGCCCTCTTCCTCCCACAATATAGACATGCGTTCGATGGTCCACGCCATAATAATCATCGGAAAGAAGGTAATCGTCAACGCCTCGGTTAAGCCCATTCGAAACGCAAAAACAGTGAACATAATGATGATACCGATCACCACGAGCACCACCGCGGATATTCGCGACACCATCAACAAGTTTAAGTGCGATAAGTAGCTGCGAATAATAAGCCCTGCCGCCACAACAAGACTAAAACTCAAAATTCCGTTCAGAAGCTCTGTTTGTATAAACGCCGTTGCCATTAACACCGGCATAAACGTACCGCTGCAACGCAAGCCCACCAAAATACGGAAGAAAACCACCACCAAAGCACCGATGGGAATCAGTAAAATACTGCGAAATAAATTTTGTTCTGCGATTGGAAGGCTATATAAACCAAGTGGCCACGCGTTCTGACTAGCGACAGCATTTGCTTCTTGCACAGCACTAGTCCGGTATTTGCTGATTGAAAAACGTAACCTTGAATTCGTGCCACCTTCAACATCCAAGCCAGAAGGTTGATCTTCCACCCATATCAATAGTGGCAAGGTTTCATCAAGTGCACGCGCGCCCACGTTGTAGATTTGCCATTCATTATCGGCATACACCTTAACCAGAGGGATAAGGCGCTGGTTCCTGCGTTCATCCTCGAGCTGCAAGCCCCGTACAATCTTGGCAGGGATACCAGCATAGTTGAGAAGCACGTCAAACGCCTTAGTGCGCGAATAGCGCGAAAGTAACATCGCTGAGTTTTGATCATCGGAATTGAGCGCCTGGACTAATTGCTGCACCATGGTGCGTTGATTCCCCGACTTCGCTTTAGCTGCTTCAAGAATACTAATCGCGCTGCTGTGATAGGGCTCCGGTTCCTCAATAATTGGCTCATTTGTCGGTGTGGGCGCAGGATCACTTTCTACATTCAGGGCGCTTTTAAAGTTTGCCTTGTAATACAGCGTTTGCGGCCCGTCTACTTGATTTTTGCTCCACAAAACATGTGGAGCTTCAACGGTTCGGCTTAAGTTAACACCGTAAGCTGGCGAAGCGGTGTACTCGGCTTTCACCTCAAACTGTTTTTGTCGCGGAATCGCTAAGCGCACCGTTACAGGCAAACCAATGCCTTCAAATGAAACCTCCGCCTCCACTTGCCAAACATCAATACGCTGACCTGGGCTGAGAGGCACACCGTTATGGACATGCCTATAGTAAATACTGCCTAAACCCAAGCTAATGAGCAGCAAAATAAGAACAATAAACGCGGGTTGTCGATTCATCTGATTATCGGCCTAAAAGATACTTAGACGATGTATCGACGATAGCGGTGTCGGTAAGAAAACTTCGCCCAATCAGCACAGGATGCTCTAGGTAGCTGCGATCTGACAAATTGAAAGTTTGTCGCTTATAAATTTTATCACCCAGTTTAATGGTCATACGCACCTCAATTCGATCTTCACCTTCGAGCAAGGCACTTTGCTTAATTCTCACTCGACCACGAACACGATACTCATAGCTCGGCGCATCGTCATCGGCTAACAAAGAGAATCGTACCCACTGACGGCCATCGCGCTCGAACAGTTTCTGTCGATAAACGCCAATTGACGAAGTCTCGGCACCAGTATCAATCCGAGCTGAAAACCGACTCTCCTCGCTAACCAGCGTAACGTTTTCGAGCTCGCCGAGCAATATCTTGCTTTCCAGGCGAGCAGTCGCAGCTTGCTCTTCATCACAGACGCTCTGAATTTTCTCTAAATCACTTTGCAACGACTTAATTTGCCGGCTACGTGCCTTAAGTAAATTTCTTTGTTCCGCTTGCTGCGCGTTACAGATACTTTCAAACTGCGTTGAGAGGTTTCCGCTTAGTTGCGACACCTCATTTTGTAGCGCTTGCATTTGGTTTTGCTGCTGAGACAGCTGCTCTGAAATCTCAACAACCTGCTGTTTGTTGTTGTGCACCGGCACACAAGCTGGTAAGAACAAGCAAGCAACGATGATCATGGCAATTACACGATACGGCAATAACAATACGGTAAGTCGATTTTGGTTCATACTCATTATAATTAGTTAGTCAGAGTCGTCCGAGGTTGGTAGTTCCATATCCTCAATAGGTTTTACATCAACGGCAGGCGTTTCAATAATCTCAGAGGGAACTTGGTCAACTGTTGATTCTGTGTCCGCGTCAGCCTCAGCTTGGGGCAAACGCAAACCTGCATTGTCTTGCGACTCATCGCTTTCCGCAAGCGATTGTTGATCACTATTTTCCGGCTGAGCAGCCTCAATAGCAGATGATTTCAACCCAATGTGATACGCAGCGAACCCTGGGTGCATGATCCGATTGAGTGACATGCCGATAACACGGCCTTCTTGTGTTGATTTCAGGCGTGTGGTTTTGTTCGTTACCGGATTACTAATTAGTCCTAAAACAGTTCCCGGCTTCACTTTATCACCCAACTCAACTCGGCTAAACAATATTCCGCCGGTTTGAGCGCGCACCCATCTCGATCGAAAATAGACAGGTTCTTTACTACGCTCCCAACGCTTGCTCTCTACTAAACCAAGCGAACGCAATGCTGATTTAACACTTTCTACGCCTTTCTCCACCGCCTCTTTCTGCAAATTGTTCGGCGCCCCCGCTTCAATTGTCACAGCCGGAATACCAGCATCAGTCGCAGCGCGACGTAATGTGCCCAATCCACCTCGGCTCTGCAATACCACGATAGAGCCCATTTTCTCGGCCAAATTCGCCACCGCTCGATTATTTAAATCAGCACGCAGCTGTGGCAAATTGGTTCGATCTAACGACCCGGTATGAATATCTATTAAGTAGTCACAATTGCGTACCACGTTTTCAAAAAAAGAATACGCAATACGTGAAGCATAACTGCCAGTTGCACGCCCTGGAAAGTATCGATTCAGATCGCGGCGGTCGGGTAGGTAGCGCGTCGCGCGCTTAAAGCCCTCAAGATTCACGATCGGAACCGCTACGATAGCCCCTGCGAGCTTATCGGGCTTGGTTTCGTGCACAATACGCCGCACGATCTCAATACCATTGAGCTCATCACCATGAACCGCTGCTGTTAAACATAAAATAGGCCCGGGATCTTTTCCATTAACGACCAATACTGATACAGGCGCCGATGCAAAATCCACACTGCTTTCGAGCTGCCAGGAAAGAATGGCAGATTCGTTATGAGCAACTTCCTGACCCAACAACGTTAGAGGGGGCGGCACTAATGGAGTTTGTGCGGGCTCTTCAACTATTGGCGCAACACTCTGAGTAACCTCTTCAGCGGAGACAATCGCGTCTTGCGCTATGCTCGCAAAGGTGAAAAAGCAGAGTATTATAGTAAATAAGCACTGGCGTACTTTTCTTTCTGTAGGGAAATAATCAAACACGATCGACGATTCCTGACCTGATTCTGTGGAGGCTTGTTTTGTATCGACACCTTAGCAGTGAACCCCGGCGTTATCTATCTCTCTTATAAGATTGTTAATACGGCATTGTTGATCACGAACTATCAGGAAGGGCTCACAATGAACGACATGCTAAGCGATGAGGACAACTAGGCTTAATAACAACACTCAGATTAGATTAATCAGTACGGATTGACCCTTTTGGACTACAGAGAGATTGATAGTCGTTGCCCGCCCGCGCCGCTGTCCGAGAAACAATAACGATTATCTGTATCTATATTATTCAAATCGCCTAAACTACCCATCCATATTTACGTTTGTTCTGAGAGCTAAATGACCGCAATCGTCGACCTAAGTAACGACTCGTATAATCAGAACGATGAAATTTTATTTGCTCGTATATCAAATAACCTTGCGCGTAAGGGCTATAGTGTTAACGTAAACGCACTGCCATTTGACCTTGCAGACAGACTTTATCAACACGTTTCATCTTTGAGCGATGAGTCGTTTGAAGAGGCTGCCATTGGCCGCAAGAATGAGCACATTAAGAATGTGTTTGTGCGTAGTCAAAAGCTTAGCTGGATATTAGGTGATTCGGTGACGGGAAAGCTCTGGTTAAGCTGGGCTGACGCTTTGCAAACTTACCTAAATCAACATTTATTTTTAGGGCTATTTTCCTTCGAAAGTCACTACGCACGTTTTAGCACAGGCGACTTTTACGCGCGTCATTACGATGCGTTCAAAGGTGAAACCAGCCGCATACTTTCTATCGTCGTGTACTTAAATCAAAACTGGCTACCTGCTGATGGTGGCGAGCTAGTTTTATATAAAACGGATGACGACAAAATCGGCTTACAAGTTACACCGAGTTTTGCGACCGTCGTGGTCTTTCTTAGCACAGAGTTACCGCATGAGGTATTGCGAACACAACGTGACCGCTATTCAATCGCCGGTTGGTTTAGCCCAAACACGACTACAGCATCGCGGGTTGACCCTCCAAGATGATTTGGCGATCCAAACTTACCTTATAGTTTAGGAAAAGGCCCGTTTAAGAGCGCATCCATACCAGCACTCCCGTTAAGCCAATCAATAAAGGCAATAGAAAAAGAAGAGTGGTAACCATACGTCTCTGCTTACTGGTTAAATCCAAGCGTTCAACTTTGATATTTTTTTGATCATGAAAAACAGCATAATCTAATTCAGCTAACCAGTTAACGATGTTGATACCCATCGCAGCATTGCTGTATTGATTGAGATAAGCATTACTTAAAAAATCGGCGTCGGTGAAGACGATAATACGAGTGTCCGATTCCTCATTTTCTTCTTTGCCTTCCCAGATAACATATGAAATCGCCACCGGCCCGGGAACATCGATACCCTCGTCAAACGAAACGTTCAAAGTTCTGTCTGTTTCCGCCCAACTTTGTTCTTTGCTTGTGCTGAGGGCAATCGGTGCCAATTGAACGCTTGCTCGGCGGTCTTGTAGCGCCGTAATTGAGCGAGGGCGAATATAGAAAGTATAGTCCAGGCCCTCGGTGATCGCCCTGTGCGCACCATAATTACGAGTTGCGGGGCTACCTTGGTCGCCACCTACGTGACTACCTAGATCTACAACGATGTCGTTTCCAATCGTGATTCCCCATTGATTCAGAATTCCGTTTAGAGATGGACTTGCATCTATTTGCTCAGCGGTCAAAACCGTTCCAGGGCGAGTAAGTGTTACCGCTTCGACCAAAAACAAGGCGTCTCCCCCCTGCTCCAGATAATCTTTAACCAAAACCTCTTCTTCGTCGGTCAAGTTAGTGCGTGGGCCCGCAACAATAAGCACATCGCAATCTTCCGGAATCTTTTGTTCGGTGCCAAGCATCAAGCTTTTACTGTGGATATTATTGGAGTTCAATAGCTCAGCAAAAAGGCTCAAACCCTGATTGTTTTCGTTCGACTCCGAAAGTTCTCCATGCCCTGTTAGAAAATAAGCCCGTCTTGGCTCACGAGTGATAGCCGCTAAGGCATTAGTAATTTGCTCCTCGTTCAACGAAGCATCGGAGAAATCAATATCCTTGCGCTCATCACCAGACACCAAGATCAGTTTTCTTTCTTCACCGCTAACTACATTGCCAAATTTCGCGGCATAAGCAATGTCGGCGATAGGGTCGATGATCTCTACCGAAATTTTGCCGTTGGAGATTCGCGTATATTCATCAAGCAGATCGTGTAAATATTTTGGAGGTAGGCCAACATAAAGTGCCGTGAGTTCAATCGGGTTTTCAATAGCAGCATCAATGTCATTAACGAAATCAACAGAAGCTTGATTCAACGTATGCTGTTTGTATTGAGTGACATCCCATCGATAATCTGAGCTGCGAGAAAAATAATTAATACCAACTAAGAAGGCCACCGAAAATAAAATAACGATGAAAAATATACCCACCCTACTCCATTCAGACACGCCTAGGGCTTTGTGCTCAGACTTACCCTTATTGATCAAACTCAATAACAAGAGAAGAGTACCGAAGAAGGCAACCGCGATTGATAGAAAGGTAACTCTCTGCTCTATATAAGAATAGCTCGCTACCCATAAAATAGTAGCGGTACCTAAGGCAAAAAGAAGAGAACTCTTTTGACTCACAGCGGCCTTCATTTTCGGGAAATTCCCGCCAGTTGTCTATTTTCAATACTGACCCGAGTAATCAGTAAGCATACTAGGATGCCACTAAAATAATAGCTAATATCGCTAACGGTGAAGCTGCCCGACACAAGGTTCTCCAAGTGATTTAATGAGCTGATACTCTCAAATAGAGTTTCAGCCGATCCTGTTAGGTGCGGTGAGATGTTTGCCGAAAAGTACAGCAAAAAAATAAGTGAGAGTGACATCATGGCCGCGACTATTTGATTACGAGTCCACGATGATGCCATCAGGCCAATTGAGAGAAAAAGGGCCCCCTCTAACCAAACGCCTACGTAACCAAACAAAATTGTTAAACGGTCAGGTTGGCCAAAATATTCGACCACACCGTAATAGAAAAACGTGATGATGATCATGATTGAAAACAGAGTCAGCACACCAATGTATTTCCCTAATACAATCGCAGTATTGCTTATTGGCGCAGTCATAAGGAGTTCCATCGTACCGGTCAATTTTTCTTCGGAGAAGAGCCGCATAGTAATAATCGGCGTCAAGAAAATAAGCATAAAATCCATGACTAGGAACACATCGCCCAAAGATGCCTCACGGTTCTGATCAATAATCAAGAAGAAAAAAATATTGAAAATTGAAATCATCATTGCAAGAACAATGTAGGCCATCGGCGATTTGAAATAAGACGACAACTCCTTTTTTGCAATACAAATCACCTTACTCATGCTGCATTACCTGAGGTTCGTATTCGATGGTAATGCTCGAAAACGTGCTCTAGCGTTACCGTTTTTCGACTACCTGCGCTCTGCTCAAAGCTGCGAGTATTCAAAAGCTCATCCAGTGGCTTATCAACAATCAGTTCACCAGCCTTAATCATCAAAACTCGTTGGGCAATTTGTTCAACTTCAGAGAGTATATGAGTACTTAGAATCACCGTTCTATGGTCCTTTAAGCCTTTAATCAAAGTACGCAACTGACGATTTTGTATAGGATCAAGACCACTGGTCGGTTCATCTAAGATAAGAATTTCTGGGTCATGAATAATGGCCTGAGCGATACCCGTTCGCTGCTTATAACCTTTAGATAATGTTCCAATCGTTTTGTGAGACACGTTTTCAAGTTGGCACAGTTCTAGGGCTCTATGCAATTGCCGTCGGCGGTCTTTGGCTGAAACCTCTCTAATCTCGGCCGCGAAGTTGAGGTAATCTTTGACGGTCATGTTGAGGTAGAGTGGCGCGGTCTCTGGCAAGTAACCGATCTTTCTACGAATCTCTAGAGAGTTCTTCGAGATATCATCTCCGTCAATCAGTACCGTACCGCTCGAGGCACTATAGTACGCAGTTAAAATCCTCATCAAAGTTGTTTTGCCTGCGCCATTCCGACCAATGAAACCGACTATTTCTCCACGCTCAATCGTAAAAGAAACTTGCTTTAATGCTTCAAAAGAACCGAAATTTTTACTGATATTATTCGTGCTAATCATTTTTATTCGGCCTATCGATGCACCGCTAGGTGTTTCTTCGTGAATTGGACACCACCCGCTTGTAATGAGTTAGCGGACGACCACATAGAGTTCAAACCGATCAATAAGTAAGTCTGTTTGAATACAGCGTAATATTTGGGGAGTTTACCGGCCAACTAAAAATCGGCGGCATCTGTATCGAGACGGCGACCCAACTCTGAAGGTTTACCTTGCGACGGTATTAACACGGCATCTAAGCCTACTGCGTCCAGCATAGCAGACTATGCATTTACTTACCAAACACCGCCGATTAATCGCTAACAATGTTCAGTAGGACCGTTCACAATTCACAAGGGTTTAAAATACTCATCTCTTTGGGCTTGCTTTAACCACCATTGCGCCCATACTGGTTAAAAGAATAAGCGCTTTCTAAATTTCACGAGCACGATGACAACGCCATACCTCACAAGGCAATGATTCTCCCCAAGCTGGGTTTGTTTGATTGTCACGCAAGATGCCTTAACTCGGTAAATTAGGCCGAGACGACATCTAAACTATTCACTTAGATTTTCAACCAGAGACCCACATCATGAGTAAAGAAAAGAAAGGCAACAAAGAAAGTAAGAAAGCACCATTACTAACCGCAAAAGAAAAGAAAGCGGCAAAGCGAGCCAAGAAAACACCTAAAGGTGTGTTCGATACATAACAAGGTGGTTCTAAGAAAACCTTTTTAAACAGAAGGTTTTTTTAGTTAATAAAATTAATCTTGCCTAACCTCAGCAACTCCGTTGTCCCATAGCTCGTCATCTATCTCTTCATCCTCACCAAAATTGGATAGGAAATTCTCCTGCAAATCGCCACTAACAACGTCCCCGTTGTATTTGAGTTCGAAGCTTCCAGACAGCTCGCCCAGTGCTTCAACTTGGTCAATGCCGCCAAGGATAATGGATGCCGTATCACCAACAATTTCTTTAATATAACTAATTATATTGCTCTTACCTTCCGGTGAGGATGAACGATAAAACTCGAACATCGACACATAGACTGGGTCTAACTCATCTATATCGGCGGTGTCGAGTTCACCAACTTGTTCATCTAGGTAACTGCTGAATAGTTCTTTGTATATTTCGTCTGAAATTATCTCTGAGTTAGTCATTTTAGCGGTCTCGAGGTTGGTCATTTACTTAGAGCCGTTGGCCTTATTACGCCTAAGGGCAGATTGTGTCTTATAGAACAGGCGCATTGCCCTGTTCTAGTTAGTGCAGCATTTGAGAAGCTTTATGCTGTAAAAATACCGTTGAAACAAAGGGCGATGTCATCGCGCGAAGCAACGCACTATAGTCGAGTTGAAAGATCACCTCATCACCGACAGACAACTCGTCTTTAATAGACTCGATAATTAGATGATCACTACTCGCGCCCAGAATGCTAATTCCATCAGGAGCGAGCAAACCGTCTGGGTCGATATCTTGTACGCCGACCGCAAGAATTGCTTGCTTTATTAAGCCTCTATCAATGCTTAACTGAGTCTCTCCAAAAGCCGACTGCGCAATGGAACCCTCGGCTACCGTTGGCTTTAGTTTCGATTCAATAATTTCTGCAACAAGCGTTATAGCGTCTGCATACAAACCGCTAATCGGCTCACGGTGCAGCGCCTCGCAGCCGAGTAAAACAGACTCACCTAAACGCAAGTCGTTTATGCGGCCGATATCCGTTTGGGGATCGTCGAGCGCCCATTGAATGTTGGCCGAATTGCCGCCGGAAACTACGTCTAAGGTCAAATCAAAGGTCGCTTCAACCAGATCTGCAAGCTCTGATAACTTAGCCATATTTGCACTATCCGGTGAGACCCCACTGCGACATGCGAGATTTGTACCGATGCCTTTGAGCTTAATATTCGGCAACTTCAACACCTGAGCAACGGTATCAAGGAGATCGTCCGGCATTATACCTTCTCGAAGATCACCCAGCTCTACCATTAATAGCACTTGCTGAATATGGTTCTGTTTCTGTGCCTCAACCGAGAGGCTTCTAATTACCTCAAGTTCGGTGTTGCAGCTCATATCTGCATACATGACGACCTGCTCTATCTGGCTAAGCATAGGCGAGCGAAGCAAGGTCATCGGAACCCTAATACCTAGCTCACCATTTCTAGGTAAGCGCATTTCCTTAATACTCTCAATACGTGAGTCCCCTAGTACGCCGACACCTGCATGAGTTAAGGTGTGAGCGTAGTCAATTGAACCCAGCGTTGCTTTGGTAACACCGGTTACCGAGATTCCTCGCTTAGCAAGCCGTGTGACCAATTCTTGAGCATTGTGGTGGATCTTATCGAGGTCTATTTCTACCCGCGGAGCGGCCATTAAGCGGCCGTTAGTAGGTTTGCCGAAATTTCAGGAAATGCGGCAACAACCATACTCACTAGGTGCTCAGGTGATCGAGACAACGCATCGGTCACCGAAATACCAAGTTCTTTTTGGTAACTAGCAATCGCGGCGCTTACTTCCGAGTCGCTCATGCCTTCATGGTTAATAGTCAAACCAATTACTTTGGTATCAGCGAAGGTTTCAATCAAATGAATTTCTGACTCCGGTGTTGGGGTTTGCATTCCTTCAAAATCACAGCGGTACTCGCGCTTGGGCGCATGTTGCAAAATCACACCATTAGCGCGACTGCCGCGCAGAATAAACGATGACGACGAGAAGGCCGGGTGGCTCAAAGAACTCTGCCCCTCAATAATGATGACATCCGGATTTTCGTTTTCAAATGCCTCGACAATAGTGGCTTCCAATTCACCTACGCAAAATTGCGACGGAATCGCATCTAGCGCAACTCCATAGCGGGCACCTTGTATCAAACCAGTCTGCCCCGTTCCAATCATTACCGCTTTTATGCCACGCGCATTTAACTCTCGGCATAAAACGGTAGCGGTGGTGCGTTTTCCAATCGCACAATCGGTACCAAGCACCGCAATGCGCGGGCAACTTACCTCGGCTATACGACCGCTGTACAAACGCAAATCCTTTTTCGAGGGGGGCTTACGCACATCCAAAATCATCACATTATTGGCCGTACAAGCGGCCATAAATATAGGGTCGTCATTAAGAAATTCATGGAGACCATTAACGATGTTCATGCCATGCGCCATCGCCTCTAGTAATATGCTGCGCTCGTGAAGAGATAACATGCCACTAGAGGGAGCCATTCCAAAAATAAAAAAATCTGGTACGCACCCAATTTGCTCAAACGCCGAGGCCAATGCGTCGTCAAGGTCAAGACAAATAGGAATATCATTTACCTTGTTATCGAGCAAAGCACCAGTATTCATACCCGACTTCTCGCTATCAATAACTGAAAGTATTTTGTATTTATCCGAAGAACGCACTAGTCCATTAGCCGTCTTTCCGTCTACTGCCCCGAAATTTTTCTCACAGTAAACAATGGCGGTATTGCCTATTTTACTAGCTTTCAGCGGTTTAGAGTACAAGTACGAGGTTTTGCCCTTGCTCAGAACAATAGAATTTTTAGCGACATTTAAGTCGAGGGGTTTTACAGACATGACGATCCAGTTAGTGACAGACTCAGAGGAGGCAACAAGATCGTAACAACCAGAATTGGCTGAGAGTTTACGAGAAGTCCCGCTAAGGTAAAATACCGCTGGAAAGATATCCGACAGCTTGGAGTTATTCCTTATTACCCAGCATAACACAATTCAATTGTTCTCTCGTGCAAGTTACAAACTAATGAAGCAGGTCTTGGATTTATGATTTTTCAAAATATTGCAACTACATCGTCGGTACGCTGCGCGTTCAAACGCGTCATCTAAATTTCTACTAGGTGATTCTCCCAACCAAAATCTCCGTATGACTCGGTGACCTTTTTAACGGCGACTCTTTGGGTGTCGACCTCGTATACTTCTCCCCTTCCTGCGATTGCGATTACGCGCCCGTCGAACAGGCGGCGCAGGCCGGTAACTCCCGCGAGAGGAATTAACCTCACACTCTCATCATCGATATCATAAATCGCAAGCGCATTACCATGGAAGGAAGACAAAATGACTTTCGTTTCGTCTTGATTTAGCGAAATATCGCCAGCGTAACCTTTTAACTGTTCAAATAGTTTTTGAGGCAGTTTATACGGCTCGATTCTTGCAGAACTAGGCTGGTATCGCCCAAGGAGCGCAACATTATCGCGCGCGTGACGATTTTGCATAGCGACAAAGATTGAACCATCGGCAGCCTGAATAAAATGCCGTATCGCATTCTGCTCATAGCCTCTAGGCAGGCTTACCTTGCGAATCAGTTCACCAGACTCAGAAGAAATAAACACCAAGGAAGGTTTCATATCCTTCGTAATAAGCTGCCTCATACCGCTCTCTCTTTTGATAAGAATCTCACTGTTCGCGATAATTAACTCATTGCTGGAAACGGAGCGTTCGATCTGGTGAGGATTAATGCCGTGGCATGAAAATTCAGAAATACGCTCATACCCATTTACCACATCATAAACACCAACAACACCTTCGCCCGTGACGGAATTGTTTTCCGTTAAGTACATCAGCGTATCGTTCTGGTTAGTCACTCCGTGGCCACAGAATTGGCGTTGACTCTCGGCTCTAATTTCCGTTATTTCTCGCCCATCAAAATCAGTAACCAAACAAGAACCAGTATGAACCGGAGGAACGCTTACTAAATGACCTCGGGAGCGATTACTGACAAAAGAGTGCCCACGGCTTCTTAGTGCTTTTCGAAAGGAGACGCCCCTTTTGCTTGAGAACTGAACCATTGCCTCACGCCCCGAACCACGAGTAGCGGCAACGAGATACGGTTCACTACCCGGCGAAGTTGCAGAAGCAGAGCGGCTAGCTCCCCATAGAGCTATTAGTTGAGCGAAAAATAGACGACGATCCATATGCCCTATTCTAACCTAATAAACAGCTAGAAAAAAATTGATCTCGCGCCGTTAGAAAGTATGTTCAGAAAGATTACCCGTGTCACCACCGGCGCTTAGAAGCCAAGCTTCCAAGCCGCTGGCGTTAGTTCGTTGCTTCAGATTAAGCTATCAAAGAAGACGACAATGCGGCTCAAATCTAGTAACGCACTACTTTTTATAGGAAAACAGAATCGTTTGCTCGCCCATCAAACTGCCTTGCGTTTCTTCTTTTACTAGGTAACCCTCTTTGTCAAAAAATCTTTCTGTACGCATCAATTCTGTTCCATCACCATCGATCAACTTTTGCACATTACCTTCGAAAACATTTTTTCGTACATAACCGTCACCTTTTGATTCCACATAAGCAATTTTTCCATTCTTAACTACAAACTGCGAGCTGCTGAGAACCTTTCCATCCTGGACCATATCCTCCACATAATTGCCATCATCGTCATACCTTGTTTCAAAATAAAAATTGCCATCTGAAACATGGTTGATCTTCGCGTCAAATTTCGGCATTTCCACTTTAATCAACCGATACTCTTTATCAAAAGTAAAGCGCTGAACACTAGTGTGATCCAAATCTCTTTCATAACCTCGATCTTGAATACGGTACACAAGCACAACGTAATCTGACTCCCAAAATAGATGGTCTGTTGTATGCTTCTGCCTACCGTTTTTCAAGCGCAAGTATTTTTCTTTCGAGCGCTTTAATAATCCATTAGAGTGGTAATAGTTTGTTCTGAACACATCATATTCTCCTCCATGAAATTTAGCATTGCTAAAAATACGTTGTTGTTTGGCATTACGATAAGCAATTGTGTTGTTACCTGTTGCACTGCCCGTTTCGATGCGCGCTTCTAACTCCCTAAAGGGCTTATCAAAATCCGCATGAGCTAAATTGAGACCATAGATAGCATCTATGCGAGTAAGAATGGCTTTGTTTACGCTAGAGGTCTGCGCTTCGGTCAACGTTGGAGTATGATCTTTGGAAAGCACCTTGAGCATCACCTTCAAACGCTTTTTTAATGCTGCTTCGTCGCCAGTTGTATAAGAGGTGATACGTTTATTATAGTAGCGCTTAAACTTTTTTTGGCTTTTTACCTCAAAATAGGCCTGCAACTCATTAACAAACGATTTTTGCCCCGTGTAAGGTGCGAATATCGGCGAGGTGTCTGAGTAACCATCGGTAATAATGATGCCGGGCTCAGATTGCTCGTCAACCTCTACAACATAACGGTGTATATATTGGTTGAGTTCGATTACGCCTTTATCTAGTTTTTTGAATGGAAAGTCATCAGAAGATTCAGCAGGGAAATATGGATTGAGAAGCGCTATCTCCTGCTCAATTTGAGCCCTAACGTCTGCAGCCGTTTTTTGTGGAACGACCACCAAAACAGCCGGTCTATCTTGAACATACAGATCAACGTCTTGACCTCTATATGAGTATTCATCCGCCGCGATCACTTTTGCGTTAGATACGAATTTAGCCGCTTTTGCTGTTACGTTACTAAGTGGTAGGCAGGTGCAAAGGGTTACGCAAATGAATACATTGCGCACCAGATGGTTATATGTAGAGATCAAAATTTCCTCACGTTGCTATTTTCAATCAAGTTACTGTTAGGCGGCCACATTTTACTGTATTTTCTAAGACCTAAATCGTTAGCAATGTGTTTAAGTTGTCCTTCCTGTCACTACAGGACACTTCGACTCCAATAACTTTGATACTGATGATTTTAGTGATCGATCCGTTCTCTTCTGTAAGCAATCTCCTTTAAGCAATCAGTCTCTCACAAAGCATTGCTACCTTCATCGCGACGTTCAAAAAGAAAAGCCCCAGCTGCATAGCTGAGGCTCGTTAACGATCTTCTAAAGAGTTTGATAATAGTCTTATCAAACAGATAGATTTACTCGTCTTCTAGATCATCGTCTGGCTCTAGATCGCTAGTAGGAGTTGCTCTGATCTTTGACCATTTTTCATCGGCAAGTGTGATCGCTTTAGATTGCTTTGCAGTCCAAAGCTTAGAAACATTAGCGCTATTGTTGACGTAAAGCTTGTTATCAACAACCGCGAATACGGTTGGGTCAATTGGGAATTTTGCGCCAATTGCAGCACCGTAAGCACAAAAGCCACCATATTGTGGAGCGTATTTTGAAGGGTTCGCTTTAAATAGGTCACGGTTACCTTCAGAGCTAAAGTGATATATCGCACCATCATGAACGGCTGAAATACCAGCGTAGCCCTTAACGGCTTTATTTTCAGTAAAATAGGCGACCGTATCGTGACCAGACAGAATTACGCCGTTCGCGTCTTGTTGTGTTTCATCAGCAGCAAAGCTAAATGCAGTTGAAACAAGTAGTAAAACAGCCGTTAAACCGGCTAGTAAATTTGTTTTCTTCATCTTTAAATCCCCAAAAGGTAGTTCGATTCATTAATTAGCATCAAGTTCACCAGAACTCGAAACAAGCATAATTCTAGGGTTGTTATGTCGAAGCGACTATGTTCAAACGTCCAAGAGCTATGTCCAATCATCTCAGTACGCGTGGTAGCCATGAGTAACTTCGCCCAATGCAACACCTCATATGAATAACGTGAATTTCGGCTATCAAACAATAAGTGAGGATACTAGCCCATAATAGGCGCCCTATTTAACTTGAGTATCTCTAGTGCGATTAGTCTATTCACTTCACAGACAGTTCAACGACTTCCTTTTTTGCAGAAACCTTAACCGTCATCAAAAGCTCAGTTTGATTTATGTCGGTTAGATAATCGACGTCTTCGCTTACGTCTCCCAAAACTTCAAGCTCCTCCTTGTTCAGATCGTAGGACCACAATTGGTTTTTACTGTTTATGGCATATATTACATTGTGCTTAATGATGAAACTTTTCGCTCCTCCCTTCTTACCTAAAGGTTCAATTCGCTGAGCTTCTACAGGACCAGATTGCCAAAATTGATCTAACTTATCTTTATAGATCAATCGACCATCTTCGCTTTTAAGAGCCCATAGAATTGTCTTATCGGATATCTCGTGGATCTCAGAGTTATTAAAATCGGCCTCTACAAGTTTTATTATCCCGTTGATACGTACAAGCAATAAAGCGCTGTTGTTTTTACTATCCCATTGGAATAGTCTGATCACAGGGTGTTTCAATGGTAAGGACTTTTGACTTGAATCCAGAAACACCTGAGTGAGTACGTTATTGGCATTAACTAACAGGCTCTTGCCGTCTGCGGCCCAATCGATTCCCCTAATATAGGTGTCCATCGGAAATTGGGTGAGTTGTTCTGAACCGTTTCCATCGCTGACCCAAAGCTGCTGCTCTCCCGAACGTTCCGACCAGAAAGCAATTAATTCACCGCTTGGTTGAAAAATTGCAAAGTCCTCTCCTTGGTTTGAGCGTTCAAAACTTGGGTAGCTTCGAACGTTATTGAGCGAAGCATGCTTTGTTTGCCCTACTTTATTTTTCTCGCTAAGCTCGCCACGCGGTAGCAGTACGATATCGCTATCATATGGCCCCTTAATCATCAGTACACTTTTACCATTAGGGTGAAATGCAGGGCCTGCCACTCTGTCCGCAAAGGGTAGATCTATTTTGTCGACTTTGCCTTCATAAGACAGAGTAAACAACTGACGACCAGTACTAAAAATGAGTTGCTTATTTAGAGGGTCAAAACTTGGGTAGAGAGGACGGTGCTTTGGTATTTCTTGCGGGCGCTCTATCGGGTGGCTAGACAAAATACGTCCATCAGGTTTAAGCATTTCAATATGGTGATTGTCATCATTATCAATTCTAATCACTGCGATAAGGTCATGCTTAACCGAATAAGCAAAGTCGACTAAATTACCGTCGTTTCGATAATATAGGTCCGTGCTTTTATTCTCACTGATCGAATACTTAATCAATTTCCAACGATGAGTTTTTTTTTGTAAGAGAACAATATCATCGTTGTTCAACCATATGGGCTTCACTACTATCGAATTTTTACACTGCAGTATTAAGCTCGGTTGTTGAGGGCTTTCAAGCGCCTTTTCGAAATCTAGACTCACTAAATCGTAGCAATCTTTCTGAGTTACAGGTTTATCGCAAGCCTCGGTCGCCAAAAAAACTAGCTTTTTGCCGTCTTTTGAAAAACTATGACTTCCGTAAGCACCCCAATCTCTGGTCAGCTGGATTTCTTTTTGATTGCTTATGTTTTTGGCCCACAATTTGTTGCCGCATTGTTTATCTAAGTAGCGATGGAAAACAATGTACTTGCCATCAGGTGTATAGCTTGGGTCAAATTCTTTGTCATCAGTGGCGGTAAGCAAGCTCAATTTATCAAACGTTAATTGCGAAGTTTGCGCGGGTTTTTCCAGAAGGGTATATCCAGTAATACCCACAACAATTATCCCAGCAACAATAGAGATTAGTAGCAAACCTAACCTAGAAGATTCTGAATTACGAGCCGTTACAAGCTCACCATTGGGTTCGCTAAGGTCTGCCTCGCTACTTGCTATTGCCGAGTCATCGATAGGCTGCCACCGAACTTCTACCTCTAAGCTGTATCCTTGTTTAGAGTGAGTCTTAATGTAGGACTGATTACCCTCTTCTCCCAGTGCTTTTCTTAATTGGGCAATGCTTCGTTGCAAGGTATTGGGTGTAACGATTGTGTCCGGCCACACTTGATCTAATAACTCATCGTGACTAACAACTTTATTGGCGTTTTTAGCGAGGTGAGTTAACACAGCCAACGCCTTAGGCGGAATAATTTTAGAATCCGTTTTCTGAGTGATTTGGTTCCGAGTTAAATCGACGAAATAATCACCTACCCAATACTGTGCGGTCATGTGTACGCTTTCCAAGATGAACGTTGATGCCTAAAATTAAGCGAAAAAAGGAACAAATAGTTTAGTTTAAAACCGGTTTGCCTCTAAAGTGATTTTTGTAAATCCATGATAATTAATAATATTTTCACCGTCACAACGACGTCATTCAAAAATCAGGCGGCCGTCAGGAGTTTTCTATTTTATTCGTATACATTTAAATCCTTCCTGATTTGCAAGAAGAGTCTTACACACGATTTAGCCTTTTACTAGCACGTAATTTAATGGATATGAATAAAAATATTGTTTTAGTTTGTCTTTCGTTATTGGTTTTTCTATCAGCCCAGGCGCGCGAGACAAGTGACTTTACCTTACCAAGAATACAAGTCGTTCCCATCAAAGACACTCAGTCTGATAGAAAGTATGAATTGTATATTAAGCTACCCGAAGGATATTCAGAGAACGAGGACAAGGCCTACTCGGTAATCTACTACACCGATGCACTATGGCATGTCGAGCTGTTATCCGGGGCTGCCGAATTCATAATGGAAGACGCTATTTTGGTTGGAATTTCCTGGCGCAAAGATATCGAAGAAGATGTAAAGCAAAAATATGGAGTTCATGCCAGTCGATTTGAGGATTACTCGTTTTGGAAGAAAACCAACCCAGAGCACCCAAAATTGAAATTTGGCCAAGCCAGTAATCACTTAGATTTTATTCGCAACGAAGTTATTAACTACGTAGAACAAAACTATCGTACTAACCCTAATAACCGTAGTTATTTTGGGTATTCCCTGAGTGGATTATTTGGTGCTTACATCATCATGACCCAGCCTGATACTTTCAAAAGCTATGTTCTTGGTAGCCCATCGGTTCAAATACTTACTGAGGAAGAGACCAAAATCGAGTTCAAGAATAAAAGACTCAATGTCAATGTTTTCATTTCACACGGCACTTTGGAGAAAGAGAAGTTGAGCGAACCGATAATTGAATTTGTTACATCGTTGAAGGCTAGAAACAACAAAAATTTATCCATAGAGCACGTAGTAATCGATGGCAGTCATCAGACAGCATTTCCTATGACCGGAGTGCGCGGCGTGACTTGGTTATCAAACTTAACAACAGAAGAGGACTAACCATGAACCGACTTTATATTTTTACTGCATTGCTGCTTTCTGTATTACCGATTAATAGCTTGGCTAACCAAAGCGATGCCCACGCACCAGAGGCGACGGTCGCCGAGACTAAGCTCTCGTTCAGAGATATTGAGTATCTCGAAAAAGCCTATATCGACGCTGCGCCGGCGGACAGAAAAGACGGTGTTATCGTGGGCAAACTGGGTGTAGATGGTGGCAACAAAGGCATGATTGTTAAGTTGGCTAAGGAACTCGCCGACACTCAAGAGGGCAAGTTTGACAGTTTACTTATCGCCCATAAGGGTAAGCTCTTATTTGAATCATACTATTTGCGCGGCCGCGTAAACTTGCCACACCCGCAAGCGTCAGCAACTAAAGCCTACACTGGCTTTGCGCTTGGCCGCGCAATCCAGCTGGGTTATCTGACCATGGCCGATTTGAACAAACCACTTATCAATTTTCTCAAGGATCTGGACCCAACAAAATTGGTTGAGGGCGTAGACAAGATAACACTACACCAAGCATTGACAATGCGTTCAGGTATCCGCATCAGCGAAGAGCAGAGAGAACAATTTGAGAAAAACCCAAGCCTATTAAAAGGCCAGGGGCAAGTTCAGGCCTATCTCGAGCATAGTGCGCCTATTACTGCGGAGTCTCAGAGCTTTAAATATCAAAGCGACCCAAGTTTGGTGATGCAAGTAATTGATGCCGTTGTACCCGGCACTGCCAAGGAGTTTATTGAAAAAGAATTGCTCGAAAAACTAGGCATAACAACCTACAACTGGAGGGACGACGTTAGCGGCCTACCAAGCGCCGGAAGCGGCTCAAGCATGACATCGCGCAACATGCTCAAGTGGGGCCTCTTGACTGCCAACAAAGGCAAATGGAATGGAGAACAATTAGTTCCGCAAGCGTTTGTCGCCGAAGCGACTAGCAGCCTCATATTTACCGGCGATGATGATGTCTACGGAGGCGGTAAAGATGTTTCTAATCAAGGGTATGGTTATTACTGGTGGAGTGCAGATCTGCAACATGGCAATAAAAGTTATTTCAGTGCATCGGCTCAGGGCGGTGGCGGCCAATATATAATTCTAGTCGAGGAGCTTGATCTGCTGATTGTGGTTACCGCTCATGATAATGATAATAGTACCCTGCAAATCACTGCAGAGAGAATCTTGCCTGCGTTTATCTCAAGTGAATTTTAAGTTTTGTAAGGAGCTTATATAGAACAAAAACTCAGTATTTTTAACGATAAAAACGAAGCTGCATTGACTCATCTCTGCCATCTTACTAGAACGCCTTTCTCTGGATATCAGCGCATGGAAAACATTATCAACGGGTGAGGTCTGCTGAGCATCATCGAAAACTATTAGGCTGAAGAGACGTTCTCAAACATCGCCATTAGTCGCTTAGTGCGAGGGCTAACTTTGCCCTGCAGCTCCAACACTTTAAATTAAGCTCTGAAAAGCGCGTAAAAACACCAACAGTACGTTTCTCAAATATTATAAATCCCGAGATCCGAATCAAGTCGGAGATGAAGAGATTAGTCGTCTAACGCTGGCTGATGTCCTAACTATTTTTATTGTTACGCTAGTAATTACATGTGTAAAATTAATATGTAACTACTTTCGTTCATATGAATCAAAAAATTGCCACAAGGCTTCCGTCGCTTTAAAGTCTTGAGACGTATTTCCAAGCCGTTCATTAGGCTTATTTCCTGGCCATGTGTGACCGCCATCCTGAATAAAATAATACTCAACAGAGGCGTCATCTTCACATTTGGAATATCGATAATGAGTTGTTTGCGTGCCATCCGTCGGTAATTTATCTTCCAGCACCTTCACTTCCGGTGTCTTCGAACAAGCATACGCATCGACAAACACGTTAATGGTCGCTTCTACAGGGCGTAAATTAGAAGCACGGCCTTGCTGCGGAGGCAAATGATCTTTTTCACCATGAATAAACATAATTGGGGTAACAGTTTGTGGGGCACAATCAGTGTGTGCGGTGGAGCCTATTCCAGCAACCGACGCCATGGCCGCAAAGGTTTCGCCAGCCTCACAAACAAGGCGAGAAACCATCATGCCACCGTTAGAAAAGCCAACAACGTACGCACGTTTAGCATTCGCACCGTATTGTCCGCTGATTTGTTGTGCTACTTGCGTCAAAAAGCCAACATCGTCAACGCCACTATTAACATTTAGAGCATTCCATTGCGTGACAGGCTTACCCTCCTTTGATGTGGCCAAAGCTTGCGGAAAAACAACGATAAAGTTTTTACTATCAGCTAACGGCTCCCAACGTTGTGACTGCATTGCTTCTTGGCTCGTGCCAGTTCGGCCATGAAGTGAAAACACCACCGCCGGGCTATCTTGAGGTTGATACCCTGAAGGTAAGTAAACGATATAGCTGCGCTCAATACCGTCGTGAACAATACGACGTTCGAGGGCTTTTCCCTGGCTTTGCTGAACCGAATAACTTTTCTTGTTTTGCTCCACGGTTTCTTGTTGCTCAACAGAATGCTGAGAATAACTGCAAGACGTCAGGGCCATCACCGCAAACAAGCCCCCCCCGATACTAAAAAAATTATGCGAACTGTTCAGCACAATACACCTCAATGAATTAAAAATTTTATAACCTTAACGCCAACAGCCCAAAGCTTTACTTCAAGCAACATTAACCTTTCTCTGCGTCATAAGCGCATTTTGTTGCTGAGCCTTACCTATAAAACGTTTGATAAAATAAGCCAATATCAACAGCGCTATTGCAAAAGTAACAAAGAAAATGGCTGAGTCAGA